>CAIWXH010000230.1 GCA_903916565.1 uncultured Oscillochloris sp.
CCATGGGGTTGAGATCGCACCTGTTGCGCTGCGCGAAGATCAGACGCGCAGCGCCCAACATCAGGCAGTGCGGCGGCGCACGCAGACGATGGTCGGCTCCCTTTCCTCACGCTGCTACGACACGTCTCCAGTGGTGGCGAGCATTGCTATACGTTCTGCCACACACACCACAAGGTCGGCGGCACCCGCTTGACGCGCACGGTGACCTTCAGCGGGTCTTTACCCATGCCCGGAGCGTCACCCGCCGCTGTCATCATGCCCATCGTCGCGGCCTGCCTGGTCAGCAACGAGCCGTTGGGCCTTCGCTTGATCAGCCGCTTGCAGCCACGTCGCGAGTACCGCCGCGCGACGGAGTTGGGTCACCACCGAGGGCGCAGGCCGGGTGGGGCGGGCCAGACAGCACGCAATGCGCCGCAGCGCAGGAACGGGCGCAGGGTCAAGCCCGGAGGACGGCGGCACCACAGTGGGTAGGGTCAAATCGTCGCACATCGATCACATTCCTTGTCGTTCAAGCGCAAAACCGCGTCCTCGCTGCATACCCGTGGGGCGTTGGGATGCCGCGAGGCTCTTGCTGAGGTGCATACGGGGGGCGTCGCGCCCTCTATTCCTCATTCGATGCGCGGCACCCACATACGGTTACAGACTCGGCGCCAGCAAGCGCGACCCGCTTATGCAGTGCTGACCACACGTCCGGGCAATTTCAACGGCTGAAGGTGCCCTTCGCCGCTGCTACAGCTTCCGTGATCACGCCGAATGCGAAAGAGTGGCGCAATGGTAGAATAGCGTCCACGGCTGGTCTGGGTTCTCGGTTGCTGCGTTTTGATTGACCCAGCGGGACGACAAACGCCGTGCTTGTTCTCGATCGATTGTGATAAAGCTATAGACTCTAGCCATCATTAGGTAGTATGGGGATCTCATGGACACGGTGTTGGTGATCGGCCATCGCAACCCTGACACGGACTCTATCTGTTCGGCCCTCGCTTATGCCCATCTCTATCGTCACCTCACTGGTCGCGATACGGTCGCCTGTTACGTAGACGATCTCGCCCCCGAAACAATCTGGCTCCTCGACCACCTTGGTCTCCAGCCCCCGATGCTGGTAAATGACGTCTATCTGCGCGTCAGCGACGTGATGGAGACCGATCCACCGACGCTTCGCCCAAACCAGACCCTCCGCGAGGCTGGCTTGCTGATGGAGCAAGCCGAAATGCGCGGCCTGCCGGTCATTGACTACGGACGCCGCCTCGTGGGTCTCGTGGAGCGTGATGCGCTGGCAAGCCACTACCTCGACCAGCTCCAGCTTCCCGAGAAGATCGACTTGCCCGTCAGCCTCCTTCTCCGTATGCTTGGGGCCGAACTGCTCGCCGGCAGTTCATCGGCCATCTTCCGCAACCATATCTGGATCGCGACCATGACGGCGGCAACGGTGCGCGCAACGGTCACGGCGGGCGAGGGCGTGATCGTCGGCGATCAGCCCGAGGTGCAGCAAGCGGCCCTGGATCTCGACGCGGGCTGCCTGATTCTTACCGACGGTGCCCCCATCGCCGAGGCGCTGATCGCCGAGGCTGGTCGGCGTGGCACCATCGTGTTTCGCACGAACCACTCGCCTTTTGCCACCGCACTCTTGCTGCAGCAGAGCATCCCGGTTGATCGCGTCATGACCCACGCGCTTGCGGCGGTCACGGTACACCCCGACACCCCGCTCGGCGAGGCGAAGGACCAGCTTCGTAAGCAGAACCTGTCCGCCCTGGCGGTGGTAGATGACCATGGCCGCTTGGTCGGCCTGCTTCGGCGTCGTCAACTGGCGGATCAACACCGCCGCAAGGTGATTCTCACGGACCATAACCACCCCGAGCAGGCCGCCCCTGGCGTGATGGAGAGCCAGATCCTCGCGATTGTAGACCACCATAACCTTGGCGGTCTGCAGACGCTTCAGCCGCTTGCGATTCACTGCGACACCGTCGGCTCGACCTGCACCCTGGTCGCGGAGCAGTATCGGCAGAGCGGGGCACCGCTGCCGGTAGCCATCGCGGGCGCCATGCTTGGGGCGATCCTCTCGGATACGGTGCAGTTCCGCTCGCCGACGACCACCGAGCGTGACCGGGTAATCGCCGCGTGGCTAGAGGAACGCAGTGGCGAGCCAATCGATAGTCTGGCCCGCCGAATGTTTCGGGCACGCCTGCCGAATCCGATCCCGGCTGCCGCATGGTGGGCTGCCCGCGACCGCAAGATTTTCAGCTTCGGCGCGCTACGCTTCAGCATCAGCCAGGTAGAGTTGACCGATGTCGCTGAGGTGATGCCGTCGCGGGCGGAGCTTTGCCTCGCGCTTCAGGCGGGGGTGGCGTCTGATGGCCTCGATACGGCCTTCCTGTTGCTGACCGATATTCTTGACCAGAGTAGCCTGCTGATCGCGGCAAATGCAGAAGGCGATGACCTCGCCCGCCGTACGTTCGCCGGGACGCCCACCGAGCACGGCTTGTACTTGCCAGGCGTGATGTCGCGCAAGAAGCAGGTCATTCCACCGCTCGCTGCCATGCTCATGGGGTAGCTAGGCCGCACAGGCGGCCTTCGCAACGTGTAGCCCGGTGGCTGAGGCCACCGGGCAGGCGTCAAGCGCACGCAGCGAGTTTCATAACTTCCAGAGGCTTGCTAGAGCAGCCGCTGTCAGAGTGCCCCTTACTGAATGGCGACCAGCAGTTCCAGGGCGAAGACCACCGCAGCATCCAGATCCAGTGTCGCCCCACGACCACGTGCAGACGCCAACACCTCCTCGGTTAGCCCGTCCCGCACCAGCGCCGCCGTCGCCTCATCGGCGCTCACCTCTTCCGGGTCAAGCTCGATCCCCAACTGGAGATGGATCGCCGCCAAGGCACCTGCAAGCTGCGCCGTCGCCTCGATTTGCCCGGCGCTCGCGGCAACCAGCGCACCGACATGCAGCACGTGCAGGGTAAGCTCCGCGTTACCCAGACTACGCCGGATCTCCAGGGCCTCGTGCAGCAGAGCCGCCGCACGCTGGTGCTGGCCCTGCGCCATGGCGACTTCGGCCTGGCTTTGCAGCGCGCCAGCGGTGCCGGCCCGATTCCCTTCGGCCCGTGCGATGCGTAAGCCCTCGGCCTGGAACGCCTCGGCGCGAGCATAATCGCCCTGTTGGCCCGCAAGCCTGCCGAGATTCGCCAGGCAGGTGCCGATCAGCCCCTGGAAGCCAATCTGCCGCGCAATCACGAGGGCGTCCTCGTAGCGCTGCTGCGCCAGCGCGTACTCGCGCCGACACACCGCGTACCAGGCGAGATTCTGGGTGGTGATTGCCGCCTTGCGCCGGTTACCCAAGGTGCGCCAGCGGGACAGCGCCTCTTCGAGCAGTTCGCCAACCAGGTCATCCTCGCTCTGTTCGCTTTCGAGATAGCCCAGGCCGTGAATGGCGTCAGCCTCGGCCTCCGCATGGCCCGCCGCACGGGCCACGGCAAGCGCTTGGTCGAGGGCCACGCGGGCCGCCGCGTAGTCGCCGAGCAGCGTGAGGGTCATCCCTTTATTCCGCAGCGTACGGCTTGCGGTACCCAGATCGCCGATGGTCTCACAGATGGCCTGGGCCTGCCCCTGCCACGCCAGCGCCGCCGCATAGTCGCCGCGCACATTGGCGAGATCCGCCAAGAGCAACTGGGCTTGGGCCTGGAGGCGCGGCTGCTGCGCCGCCGTCGCCTGCGTGATCGCCTCATTGGCGCGGGCCACCGCCTCGTCCGGGCGCCCGACCATGGCAAGCACTTGGCCCAGCCGCAGGAGGATCTGGGTCAGGGTCTGCGCGTCCTCAAGCAGCGGCAGGAGCCGCTCGTAGTAGTCAATCGCGGCCTCGTTTGCATAAGACTCCTTCGCGGCGTCGCCCGCCCGCTGGAAATACTCGCGCTGCTTGGCGACGTTCGCGCTGTGCCCATAGTGGTAGGCCAACAGGTCGAGCGGGGGCAAGGCGGCGACCTCCGCCTCAAGCCAGTGCCCGAGCTGCTCGTGCAACATCTGGCGTGTCCCTTGCGGCAAGCTCTCGTAGGCGACCTCCTGGGTGATGATATGTTTGAAGAGGTAGCCCAGCTCCGGCTCCGGCGTGTCCTGCGGGGTCAGCTCCAGATACGACAGCCGGGACAGATCCTCCTTCACCCGTGGGAGTGCGCCCAATTCGGGGGCGGCAGCCGGCAGCCAGGCCGCATAGAACAGCCGCCCCACCACGCTCGCCACGCGCAGGGTCGTCTGTTCCCACTCGGAGAGTTGGTCAATGCGCGCGAGGATCAGCCGGTGCAGACTCCCCGGCAGCTCATGAGTCTTCAGTTGACTCGAGTCGTAGGGGTCAAGCCCCCGGTCGCGCATATAGCTGAGGATCTCCTCGATATAGAAGGGGTTGCCCTGCGCCCTGGTTGCGAGCTGGCGCGTCAGCTCAGGCGGCAACTCGCCCGCATGCGTCGGAAAAAGCTGGGCCAGCTTCGCCTGCACGAGTCCTTCGAGGGACGCCTCGTCCAGCGCCTCTAGGGTGAAGGTCGTGTAGTAGGGCAGGGTCGCGATCTGCTGTTGGCTCTGTGCGCGGGCACGCTCCAGGGGGCGGTAGGCCAGCAGAATGAAGAGCGGCAGCGGCGCGGCGGCGTGGGCCAGCATGACGAGCAGATCGTGGCCCAGCGGGTCAAGCCAGTGCAGATCTTCCAGCACCAGCACGAGCGCGCCGCCCTGCGTTCCGGCCTCACGCGCCGCCTGGGTGAGCAAGTCAAGCAGCAGCGCCTCCAAAGCGCCCTTGCGATCCTTCTCTTCCAGCGCCCGCGTGAACTCGTTTTCGGGCAGCGGCAGCTCCAGCAGTAGCCCGAGCAGCGGCAGCGACTCGCGGCGGGTGGGGGCGCGCACGGCCAACTCGTCCTCTAGCGAACACAGTTGGCTGTGCAAAGGCGCATCCGGGTCAACGTCCAGCAGCGCCTGGAAGATCGACCGCCAGGCTAGGTACGGTGTGCGAACCCCCGACGATTGGGCGGCGCCACCGTAGCAGGTGAGATTCCGGCGCTGGGCGAGGCGCACCACCTCGGCGGCCAAGCGCGACTTGCCCATCCCCGCCTCGCCGACCAGCGCCACCACCTGGCCCTGACCCTGCGTGGTCTGCTCTAGCAAAGCGGCGATCTGCCCCAGTTCCGCCACGCGCCCCATCATCGGCAGCGTGTAGCCAGGCTCTTGCAGGCGCACCGCCCGCCGCCGCGCCAGCCCCAGCAGCTTGAAGACCGACATTGGCTCGGCCTTGCCCTTCAGTACCATCGGCGGGCACGGCTCGCAGGCGAAGGTCGGGCCGAGCGCCGCCTGCAACCAGCCGCTGATCAGGGTCTCGCCAGGGGCAGCCTTCGCCATCAGGCGTGCGGCGAGGTTCACATCGTCGCCGAGGACCCCATAGGTGCGCCGGGTGCCGCCGCCGTAGTCGCCGGAGCGCAGGGTGCCTTCGCTGATGCCGATCTGAAGCGGCGGCAGCCCAATCTCGGCGGCGGTCGCGTGGAGGGCAAGCGCCGTCCGGGCGGCCCGCCGGGTGTCGTCTTCGTAGGCGACCGGGGCGCCGAAGACGGCGTAGCAGTAGCTCCCCTTATCACCGATGATAATCTGGAGCAGCGTGCCGCCGGTTCGGCTGAGCGCCGCCTGGACACTGCAAATGAGCGCGTTCAGCGCCACGCCGTCGTAGGTGGCGCCATCGTAATCATAGTCGTCACCGGCGAAGCGAAGAAAGAGCACCACGGCGGGCCGCAGTTCGGTGAGGAAGACGCCCAGCCCCGCCTGATGACGCGCATAAATCATCGGCAACAGCCACGGGCGCAGGCTCTCTGCCGGCAGCTCGACCGGCTCCCACGGCGTCGCCAGTGGCAAATCGGTCAGGGCGCGCAACAGGCTGAACCGCTCGCCGCCGAGTGGGTTCACCCGCGACTCGCCCAGGCTCGCCGTCAGGCCCAGGGCCGCGACCGACGCATCGTCCACCAGCACATCGCCAGGGCCAGCGAGGTGTTCACCAGCGGCCATGCGGGCGACGGTGGCACCGGCAAGCACATCAATGAGCTGCACGTTCGGGTCACCGACGATGAAGCGGCGCGCAGGCCCGGTGGCAATCGAGACTTTCAGCCGGAGGCCGATGGTGTGCCCGCCAGGGAGCGTGAGCGCAGCGAAGTCCTCCATGGCGGTCTGCATGGCGAGGGCGCACGCCGCCGCCCGCCAAGACGCAGCCGACTCCTGCGCCGGGGCGCCCGCCGCCTGGTCATCAAACCAGCAGGTGATCGCGTCCCCGGCAAAGCCAATCACGCTGCCGCGCCAGCGGCCCACCGCAGAGGTGAGGGCCATGTAGACGGCGTTAATCTGGTTGGTGAGCACCTCAGCCCCGACCCGTGGCCCAAGGGTCTGCGTCAGCGCCTCGGTCAGCGGGGTGAAGCCGGAAATGTCGGCGAACAGGGCGGCACCGTGGGTGCGGTTGGGCAGTCCGACCCCCCGCGCCAGTGCGCGGGCACGATCCTCAGGTAGGTAGGCAAGCAATGCGTTCATAGTGATCCTCAATCGGCTTGGTCTGATCGTACCACGGAGCGGGAACTTTCCGCATGGGTAACGACTATGTCATTTTGTTGTGTTGACATCCAACACGGGTTGGTATTAGGATGAATGCACGTTATGTCTTAATAACCTCTAAGGCAAAGGAGCGTCTGCTATGCTGACCATCACGGAACTGCGGTCTGCCATTATCCAGCGGGCGGGTGTTGATCGGACGTTTCGCAGTGCGCTGCTCACCGACGCGCAGGCAACCATTTCAGCCCTCGCTGGCGGGACGATCCCCACCGGCTTCGAGTTTAACCCCATCGCCGAGCTAGAGCTGACCGACGAGGAACTCGATCTTGTGGCCGGCGGGGCTGGCCCCACCTACGCCTGTTCTAGCTGCACGATTCCCTCCTAGCACAAGGTTTCAGGTGCCAGGTGCCAGGTTTCAGGCCGAGCACATCAACAAGCCATGCGTGTGCCCAAACTGTAAAGCATCCACAAACCTTGTCTAGCGCGGCGGCTACTTGTAGGATGTGTCACACGGGCTTGCGAGCAGCACTGCTTATGGCGCGGGGTACTGAGCCAGTACCCCGCGCCATTCTATGGTGGAAGACGCTACACCATGATCGCCACCATCACCACATCCGAGGAGCTTGACCGCCTCTGGGACTACGATTACCCGCTCACGACCGAGGGGCGCTTCCGCGCTGCGCTGACGACGCTGCCGCCCACCGCACCCCTGGCGGTCGAGTTGCTGACCCAGATCGCACGCGCCCTTGGGCTTCAGGGCCAGTTTGACGCGGCCCACGCCACGCTCGACCAGGCCAAGACCGTGCTGACTGAGGCCATGCCGTGCGCGGCCATGCGCGGCCTGCTTGAACGTGGGCGGCTGCACTATCTTGCCAGAACACAGCACGAACGGGCCTATCACTTGTTCGTGCAAGCGCTTGATCGGGCCATGGCCCAGGGCGCCGACTTTTATGCAATTGATGCCGTCCATATGCTCGGGCTGGTCGCGCCCCTTGACGTGCAGACGGAATGGAACCTCAAGGGGCTGGCGATGGCGGAACGAACCGCCGATCAGCGCGCACGGCTGTGGCGGGGTACCCTGTGCATGAACATCGGGCTGACCTATTATATGCAGGGGCGCTACGACTCCGCGCTGGAGTACCTGAGCGCGTCGGAGCAGGAACTCGCCAAGCACACCGAGGGGTCGCCCGTGCGGCGGCGCATCCTTCAGTGGCACATCCGGCGCACGCTCAAGGCGCTGTGCGAATGAGCGACGGGGCGGACAAGGCGCGCAATGGGATACGAGCGGAGCAACAGGTATGCACAAAGTCCTCTATCTTCTGGGCGAACTCAACGACACCGATGTCGAGTGGCTGATCGCCAGCGGCGTGGTGCAGCGGGTGCCGGTCGGCGCGGCGATCATCGAGGAGGGCCAGCCGACCAAGGCGCTCTATATCGTGCTGGCTGGCGAGTTGGCGGCGAGCGTGCGCGCCTTGGGTGGAAAAGAGATTGGGCGGTTGGTGTGCGGAGCGGTGGCGGGCGAGATGTCGTTTATTGATGGGCGCCCGCCCTCGGCAACGGTGCGTGCGCGTGAGGACGCCCAGATCCTCGCCATTCCACGCGATCTTCTGGCCGTAAAACTGCGCCAAGATACCGGCTTCGCCGCCCGCTTCTACCGGGCGCTTGCGATCTTCCTCTCTAACCGCCTACGCGGGAATATCGAGATGCTGAGCGGTACCAAGCTGCCGCAACTCGATGAGGATCTGTTCGAGGTTGATGAGGTCGATTCCGACGTGATGGACACGCTCTTCCTGGCCGGTCAGCGCTTCGACCGGATGCTCAAGCGCCTGACCGGGGGATAACAGGCATCAGCTATGCAGCGGCAGATCTTTCGCAAAGTCGCCCTCGACCGCCTCGCCTCACCCGACCAGCTCGACCAGTTGCTGCAAGTCACTGGCCCGACCGGCTGGCTGGCGCTGGTGGTTCTCGCTGCCCTGCTGGTGGCGGTCGTGCTGTGGAGCGCCCTCGGTTCGCTTGCGCTTGAGGTGGCAGGCAAGGGGCAGATCCTTGCGCCGACCGGCGGGCAGGGCGCACAGACTCTTGTGCTGCTGCCCGCCGAGGCGGTGCGCCGGGTCCGCCCTGGCATGGAGGCGCACGTCTTCCCCGCCACGGTCGATCCGGCGCAGCACGGGTTTATCCGCGCCCAGGTCGTCGCGGTCGAAGGGGCCGCTGGCGCGGTGGCACCGAATTTGATCCCGGTGCGCGTCGCGCTGCTCCTCGACCCAAGCGGCACTGGCTACGCCTGGTCGCTGCCGTCCGTCGCCCCCGTCAGCCTCGCTGACGGCACCCCGGCGGAGGTGAGCATCGTGATTGGCACGCGCCGCCCCATCAGCTTTGTACTCCCCGCGCCCGCCAATGAGTGATTCGCCCCAGCCTATCACCCGCCTGCGCGCATGGCTGCGGCGTCCGGCGCGTGTTCAGCGTGTCAGAACGCCGACCGTCCTCCAGATGGAGGCGGTTGAGTGCGGCGCGGCGGCCCTGGCAATTGTGCTTGGCTACCACGGACGGCTTGTTCCGCTGGAGGAGTTGCGGCTGGCCTGCGGGGTCTCGCGGGACGGCAGCAAGGCCAGCAATATGGTCAAGGCCGCCCGCACCTACGGCCTCAAGGCCAAGGGTTTCTCGAAAGAGCCAGCCGCCCTGCGGGCGTTCCCCTTGCCGCAAATCGTGTTTTGGAACTTCAACCACTTTCTGGTGGTCGAGGGCTTCGGCCCTGGGCGGGTCTATCTCAACGACCCGGCTACCGGCCCGCGTGTGGTCGCGGACGAGGAGTTCAATCAGTCGTTTACGGGCGTGGTGCTGATCTTTGAGCCTGGCCCCGAGTTTCAGCCGGGCGGGGTGAGCGCAGGCATGCTCGGCGATCTGCGGCAGCGCCTGGCTGGCACCGAGACGGCCCTGGCCTATGTGCTGCTGGTCACGCTGGCGCTGATCATCCCTGGGCTGGCGATCCCGGCCTTCGCCCGCATCTTTCTCGACCAAGTGCTGGCGACTGGGCTACGCGGCTGGATCACGCCGCTGCTGATTGGCATGGGCCTGACCGCCACCCTGCGCGCCGCCCTGACGTGGCTGCAGCAGACCGCCCTGCTGCGGCTGGAAACCCGTCTGGCCCTCGGCGGCTCCGGGCGCTTTTTCTGGCATGTGCTGCATTTGCCGGTCGAGTTTTTCAGCCAGCGCTACGCGGGCGAAATCTGTGCGCGTGTGGCGATCAATGATCGCCTGGCTGCGCTGCTGTCGGGCGACCTGGCGACCGCCGTGCTGAGCCTAGTCCTCGTGGTCTTCTACGCGCTGCTGATGTTCCAGTACGACGCTCTGCTGACCAGCATTGGGGTCGGCGTGGCCCTACTGAACATCGGCGTGCTCCGCGCCATCGCCCGACGGCGCGTAGACACCAGCCGCCAACTCCAGGCTGATCGCGGCAAGCTCCTTGGCACGGCCTACGCGGGGCTAGAGATGATCGAGACGCTCAAGGCCACCGGGGTCGAGCCGGAGTTTTTCGCCCGCTGGTCTGGCTATCACGCCAAGGTCGTGAACGCCGAACAGCGTCTGGCGGTCTTCTCGCAGACCCTGGCGGTGGTGCCGCCGCTGCTCGCCACGCTCAACACCGTCGCCATCCTGGTGATCGGCAGCCTGCGAATTATGGACGGGCGGCTGACGGTTGGCATGCTCGTCGCATTCCAGAGCCTGATGAGCAGCTTCCTTCAGCCGATTGACCAACTGGTGCGGCTCGGCGGCACCATGCAGGAGATCGAGGCCGAGATGAGCCGCGTCGCTGATGTGCTGCGCTACCCGCGTGATTCGCAGGCCACGGCGCGCCCAGACTCGCCACCTACCGTCGCCCTGAGCGGGCACATCGAGCTACGCAACGTCACCTTCGGCTTCAGCCACATGGCCCCGCCGCTGCTCGAAAATCTAAATCTGACGATCCGGCCCGGCCAGCGCGTGGCCCTGGTGGGTGGCTCGGGCAGCGGCAAATCTACCGTAGCCAAGCTCGTGACGGGGCTGTACGCACCCTGGTCGGGCGAGATTTTGTTCGATGGACAGCCGCGCAGCACGCTTGGGCGGGCCACGCTCGCTGGTGCGCTGGCCTTTGTTGATCAGGAGATTGTGCTGTTCGAGGGCACGCTGCGCGAGAATCTGGCCCTCTGGGACGACCGTGTTGCGGAGGAAACGTTGGTGGCGGCGGCGCGTGATGCCGTCATCCACGATCTGATCATGAGCCGACCGGGTGGCTACGCCGCGCAGATCGAAGGCTGCGGGCGCGACCTGAGCGGCGGGCAGCGTCAGCAGATCGAGATCGCCCGCGCCCTCGTCGGTGACCCGCGCATCCTGGTCCTCGACGAGGCAACCAGCGCCCTCGACCCGCTCACCGAGCAGACGCTTGACGGCAACCTGCGGCGGCGCGGCTGCACCTGTCTGATTGTCGCGCACCGCCTGAGTACCATCCGCGATGCAGACGAGATTCTGGTGATGGAGTGCGGCCAGATCGTTGAGCGTGGCACGCACGCCCAGTTGCTCGGCGCTGGCGGTCACTACACGCGCTTAATCCAGGCCGACGCGCCACCCAACAGCGCGGCGGCACTCGATTCGTTCCGGGGGACTGAAGTCCCCGGCGCTTGATCGGCGAAGCCTGCCTTCGCAGGCTCGTCCAGGCCGCGCAGGCGGCCTTCGCACCGCGTAGCCCGTGGCTTCAGCCACCGGGCGGGCGCGC
>CAIWXH010000231.1 GCA_903916565.1 uncultured Oscillochloris sp.
CGAACATGTCGCCGCCATCGCCCGCTACGACCCCGAGCGCTGCCGCGAGGCGCTGGCCGATGTGGGCGCTTCGTTGCGCCAGGGCTGGGCCGTGGGCCAGGCGCTCCAGCTTATCGCCCTGGCTGAACTGGAGCGCTGCACCACGCTCGAACGGATCGAGCGCTTCGGCGAGGCGACCGGCTGGCTGCCGGTAAGCTCATTTGCGGATGCCGAGCGCGAGCTGGTCGCGGAGCTGCGCGGGGTGAGCGCGGATGTCGCTGGGGCGATGGGCGCGGCCACCCGCGAGGCCCGCGAGGAGGGTCTGCGCGCCCAGGTCAAGCGCCTGCGTGAACGACGCACCCGGTTGGGCCAAGCCGGACAGGCGCTCAACGGGTACGCCGCCCACCTTCAGCATTGGGAAGCGCTGTTGACCAGCGCCGCCGACGCCGCAGCCAAGGCGCGCAGTGACGCCGGTGAGCTGCCGCTGCGCTATGCGGGCGGCTCGGTGCTTGAACCAGGCGCACCGGGCTTTCAGGGTCGCGCCGACCTCTTCCGCACCCTAGAGGAACTGCTGGCGACCTCGGCCTATCGGATTGCGCCGCTGCTCTTGGGGCAGCCGCGCACCGGCAAAACCTCGGCGCTCAAGCAGCTTCCGCTGCGCCTTGGCTCGCGGGTGCTGCCGGTCTTCCTCGACATGGAGCGGCGTGCTGGCGCGAATGACGCGGCTGGCTTGCTAGGCGATCTGGCGCAGGAGATTCGCAAAGCCGCCTTGAACGCGCCCGACCGGCTCAGCCTGCCGCCGCTCGACGAGGCGATTCTGCGCGGCGACCCCTACCGGGTTTTCGAGAACTGGATCGAGGAGGTCGAGCAGCGACTGGGCGAAGGGCGCTGGCTGCTGCTGACCCTCGACGAGTTCAATCGGATTGACGAAGCGCTGCGCCGCCCGACCCCCGGCGGGCTGGACGAGCGGATCTTTCACCTGATTCGGAGCCTCATTCAGCATCACCCGCAGGTCGGCGTCGCGCTCTGCGGCACCTTCACGCTGAACGAGTGCGACCCGCGCTGGCTTGAGGCGCTGAAGAGCGTGCAGTATGTGCCGGTAAGCTACCTGCGGCCTGACGAGGCCCGCTGTGTGCTGAGCAGCCCGCACCCCAGCTTTCCGCCGGGGGTCTACAGCGAGGCGGCGCTTGAGCGGGCGGTTGCGCTGACGGGCGGGCAGCCCTACCTGCTCCAACTGATGGGCCTCACCGTCATTAGCGCCTACAACCGTGGGCGGCAGCATTTGCCACTCGGCTCGCCCGCAGGCACGCCGTTGCCGGTCGCAGCGATTGAGGCGGCCATCCCAGAGGTGCTGAGCGGCGGGGATGTGGCGCTGGGGAGCATCTGGCAGTGGCTGTTAAAGATTAGCCCGGATCGCGCGGCTGCCGCCGCGCTGCTGCGCGGGCTGGCCTGCGGCGCAGGGGTGACGGGGCTGGCTGACGCACACCTGCGCGACGAACTGCTGGAGCTGTACCTGCACCGCGATTTGCTGGCCGTAACGCCAGATGGCTACAGCTTCCGGGTGCCACTGCTGGGGATGTGGATCGCCCAGCAGCGCCGTCTGCCAGAGTAGAGGGGTCAGGGTCTGGGGTCAGGGGTCCGGGGTCAGGGGTCAGGCCGAACGTCAATCTTGGTAGAGACGCCCCGCTGGGGCGTCTTTGTTGAGATCGCGACAGACACCCCGCCGCACACCCGCCCCCGCCCCGTCACACTCTACCGCACGCCCGTTCCCGTTGACGCCCCCCGTTCCACCTCGTACCATGCGCTGACAAGGGGACAAGGGGACAAGGGGACAAGGGGACAAGGGGACAAGGTGACTGAGCCCGACGACAACCAGCCCGTTGACCCGCTGACCGTCGGCGAGCTGATTACGCTTGCGGAAGCTGCTGAGTACAGCGGGCTAACCAAAAAGTCTTTGCATAATTATGCTTTACAGGGCCGACTCAAAGCCAGAAAGATTGGCATTTATTGGATCACCACCCGCGCTGCAGTCGATGAATATCTCACTTCGCGTGATCTCGAAAGCATCCCAAAAAAGTACCGTGATCGGGCTTGACACGTAGGGCGTTTATGCCTTACGATAGCGAACAGAAATAACGCAGCCTAGCAGGTGTTACTCGCACCCACTAGGCCGCTAACCCCCTCCTGAACATGGCAGGAATGGGCTGGGCGCATCCTAGCACAGGATGCGGCGATCCCCGGCTTCACCCGGCAACGTGGTGGGGGCCGTGCGTACCGGCTTGTTATTTCGCCGGTGCGGCC
>CAIWXH010000232.1 GCA_903916565.1 uncultured Oscillochloris sp.
ATTTAGGCGACCGCTTTCTACGGAGTACGCAATCCCAAACGCCGCAAGGCAATGGGATCGGGGGTGTAGTAGGCCACCCCGTAGGGATCGCCCCTACATACTGAGTACCTGCGATAAAACGCTAGGGAAAAGAGTACTATAATCCCCCGTTAGACAAAGTTTCAGAGCGCCGTCGTTTGCCCAGCAGCACTACAACTCTACAGCTCCACAGGCGACAGTGTAGAGATGTAGAGCCGAAAGCTAGGGCCACCCGTAACGTTGACACAGCCTGATTGGAGATTGTTATGCCCCCGGTCGCCCCCCAGCCCGTGCAGCTAACCTGCCCCTCGTGTGGCACGGCCTTTCGCACTGGCATCTACACCCTGGTCGATGTCACCCAGCAGCCCGAGCTGAAGCCCGCCCTGTTGGGCGGCCAGTTGAATGTGGCCGTCTGCCCCAACTGCCGTACCGCCAGCATGCTCGGCGCCCCGATGGTCTACCACGACGCCGAGAAGCAGCTTTTTCTGCTCTATTTTCCCCAGGAGCTGAACAGTCGCCCGGAGGATCAGGAGCGCTTCGTTGGCGAGGCCAGTACCTTTATTATGCGCTCGCTGCCCGCCGAGGCACCACGGGCCTACTTGCTGGCCCCCCGCCGCTTCCTCACCATCCCCTCGCTGATCGATGCCATTTTCGAGGGTGACGGCATCAGCCGCGAGAGCCTCGACCGCCAGCGTCAGCAGGTCGAGCTGATCAGCGAACTGGCGAGCGCCCTCGTTGATGAAGATCAGTTCAAGACGCTCGTCCATACACGTCGCGCCGAACTGACGCCCGAGTTTCTCGCCACCCTGGCCGCGTTCATTGATGCCACCCCACTCACCCAGGGCGACTCACGCGGGCTGCTGATCCAGGTGCAAGAGAGCCTGCTCGCCGTGATGGGCGACCCCGACGCCCCCAGCGACGATGAGGTCGCCGCCACGGTCGAACGCCTCATCGCCGTCTCCGATGACGATCTTGAGTTCACCGTGGGCGACCAGCGCGACATGATTGACTATGGCTTCTATCAGCTCTGGACTGAGCGGATCGAGGCTGCCGAGGCTGCCGGGAACACGGAGGAGGCCACCCGCCTCAGCGAGCGCCGCGCCAACATCCTGACGATTGTCGAGGACATTGACCGGCAGGCGCAGGCGATCTTCGAGGCCGGGAACGCCCTAATCGGCGAGATCTTCGAGCTGCCTGACCCCGTGGCCGCCTTGAACGAGCGCGCCGACCGCGTTGATGAATCCTTCGTCATGGTACTCTCGGCCAACGCCGCCGCCGCCCAACGCGCTGGACGCGATGATCTGCTGGCCCGCTTCGAGCAGATTGGCGAGGCTGCCATCGCGATTATTCACGCTCGCCTCACGCCCGAAGAGCGCTTCATCAACGAGTTGCTGATGGTCGAGACGCCCCAAGAGGCCACCAAGCTGCTCCGCAAGAACGTGGCGAAGATCAACCCGACCCTGATCAAGCAGCTTAACGAACTGGCCGACCAGGAAGAGAAGCGCGCCAATAAGCCCACCGCCGACCGCTTGCGCCAACTGGCCCGTGAGAGCGGGGCGATGCTGTTCTGATTTTAGATTTGGGCTTTGGGATTGCAGATTGCGGCAATCCAAAATCTAAAATCCAAAATCTAAAATCCACATGAAGCTCCGCCTCCTCCGCCTGCTCGCTACGGTCGCCCGACCCTTCACGCGCCGACCCTCGCCCCTGGGGGTGCGGCGCGTTCTGGTGATTAAGCCCGACCACCTGGGCGACCTGCTGCTCGCCACGCCCGCGCTTAGCGCACTGCGCCAAGCGCTGCCGGGGTGCCAGATCGTCGGTCTCGTCGGCCCGTGGTCGCGCCGCATGTGGCAGGGCAGCCGCGCCCTCGACGCCTTGGTGGAGTTACCCTTCCCCGGCTTTGATCGAGCCGCGACGGGACGGCACGCACTCTATCCCTACTTCTTGCTCCTCAAATATGGGCTGCTGCTGCGGCGCGGGCGCTACGACGCGGCGCTGCTGCTGCGCGACGACCACTGGTGGGGCGCGGCCCTCGTCGCTGTGGCGGGCATCCCGCGCCGCCTCGGCCACGCCCACCCGCTCTGTGCGCCCCTGCTGAGCGAGGCGCTGCCCTACGACCCGCGCCGCCACGTCACCCGTCAGGCGCTTGAGGTGGTGGCTGCGCTGCGTGAGGCCCTCTCCCCTGGTGGGAGAGGGGTAGGGGGAGAGGGGCAAAGGCCGACGCCCGCCACCCATCACCCGCACGGCCACCCGCCGACCACGTTTCAGCCGACCGAGGCGGAGCAGGCGTGGGCCGCAGCGTGGTGTGCCGCCAACCTCGCGGCGGGCGAGCGACTGGTCGTGCTGCACCCCGGCACCGGCGGCCCCGCCAAACACTGGCCGCCGACGGGCTGGGCCTGCGTCGGCGACGCCCTAGCTGCCGACGCTGGCACGCGCATGCTGCTCACCGGCGGCCCCGGCGAGGCACCCCTGGTCGCGCAAGTCGCCGCGCTGATGACACGCCCCACGCTCACCCTGGCCGGACAGACGAGCGTGGGCCAGCTTGCCGCGCTGCTCGGTCGCGCCGCCCTGGTGCTCGGCGTGGATAGCGGCCCACTCCACCTTGCGGTAAGCCAGGGCGCACCGACGCTGCACCTCTTTGGGCCAAGCGACCACGCCCGCTTTGGGCCGTGGGGCGAGCCAAGCCGCCATGTGGTGCTGCGGGCGGGCCTCTTCTGTAGCCCCTGCGGCGTCTTCGCGGCCTGCCCACGCGGCACCGTCGGCCCCGAGTGTATGGCAGCCCTCAGTGCCGACACGGTGATCGTGGCGGCGCGACGGCTGCTTGGCTGAGGCGTCTATCTCAGCGCAGCGGCACCGTCCAGATCGCCCGCACAAATGCGGCGTAGATAAAGACCGAGGTGAAGCGCATCCAGTACTCGGTGAAGACGAGCAGCGCGCCCACCGCCAGCACCGTCAGCAGGGTCAGGGCGACAATTTTCTGCACTTGGCTCATGCCGGTGCCTGCATTAGTTGAAGCGCCTGACGCTTCATGTAGGCCAGAATGGCCGTAATTCCGTTGAGCCGCTGCGGGCTGAGCAGTTGATGCAGCCCCATCGCGTGAAAGAAATCCCATGGCACCGCCAACACCTCTTGCGGCGAGGTGCCCCGCAGCCCATCGGCCAGCAGTGCGGCGTAGCCACGGGTCGTCGGTGCCTCCGCAGGCACATCAAAATGGAAGACCAAGCCCCCATCCACAAGCTCACTGCGGAGGAAGACCGGGCTCATACACTCGTGAACCTGCTCCATCCCAGCGCGGTCGCGCAGCCGCTCGGGCAGCGGCGGCAGTCGGTCGGCGTAGTCCAGCATCAGCTCCAGCTTTTCGTTGCGGTCGCCGGTCTGGAACTCCTCAATAATCTCGCGCAGCCGCGCAGGGATGGCCGGGTTCGCGCTCATCAAGCTCCTTAAACAAGGTTCCATGGCGGTTGCAACGTTGCCCGCCCGGTGGCTGAAGCCACGGGCTACGTTTACGAAGGCCGCATGCGCGGCCTGCCGCAGCCCGCTTCAGCGGGCTTCGCAGATCCTAGCCCGTGGCTTCAGCC
>CAIWXH010000233.1 GCA_903916565.1 uncultured Oscillochloris sp.
GCGCACATCGGGCAGCTCCTCGGCGCTGAAGCGCTGCTCAAGCGCGGCCATGTAGCCGCTCTGCTCAAGCACATCGGCCAGCAGATGATCGGGCGGCGTGGTGCCCTCGGCCATGCGCCGCCAGCGGGCGAAGAGGTTGAAGAGGCGGCGGGCACCCTCGGCAGCCTTCGTCGGCAGCGGCTTTAGGGCTTCAGGGTGGCCCAATGCGGTCGAAAGGGGAATGCCCGCCTGGGCGGCAAACGTGGTGAGGCTGGCGAGCGACTGGGCGCCAAGGCCACGGGCGGGCACGTTGGCGATTCGACTGAGACTGAGGCTGTCGGTGGGGTTTTTGACGACGCGCAGGAAGGCCAGGGCATCGCGCACGACGGCGCGGTCGTAGAAACCGGCGCTGCCGCGCACGCTGTAGGGAATGTGGGCGTGGCGCAGCGCCGCCTCAAGCGTCCGGCTCATCTGGCGCGTGCGGTAAAGCACGGCGATGTCGCGCAGGTGGCGGCCTTGCTGCTGAAGCTCGCCAATCAGGCGGGCGATCTGCTCGGCCTCCTCGCGCCCATCTTTCGCCTCATGAATAAAGATGCAGCGCTCGCCCGGCACCGTGACCCCAGCGGCGCGCAGGGTCATCGGCGGCACAGTGCGGCTGTGGCGAATGACGGCGTAGGCGGCGTCGAGGATGGGCTGGCGCGAGCGATAGTTGGTCTGGAGCTCGATCACCTGGGCCTCGGGGAAGTCGCCGGTGAAGCGGGTGATGATGCTGTGGTCGGCGTTACGGAAGCCGTAGATGCTCTGCATGCCGTCGCCAACGACAAACAGCGAGCGGGCGCTCTGGTGCGCCGACGGCCTGGTGAGCAACTCGACCAGGGCGTGCTGGCTGGGGTCGGTGTCCTGGTACTCATCAACGAGGACGTGGCGCCAGCGGGTCTGGCAGGCGTCAAGTACGTCGTGGTGGTCGGCGAGCAACTGGTGGGTGACCCGAATCAGATCGTCGAAGTCGAGCGCGTTGGCCTGTTCCAACGCGCTCTGGTAGCGCCGGTAACACCCGGCGACAAAGCGATCCAGCGGGTCGGGCGCGAAGCGGGCCATCAGGCGCGGGGTGAGCATGCGGCTTTTTGCCCGTGAGATGCGGCGCAGCACCTCATTCGGCTCAAGCAGCATGGGCGGGCGCTCGGTGGCGGCCTCTAGCGCAGTAGTGACGAGCTGAAGCTGCTCGTCGGCGGCGTAGATCGAGAAATCGCCGGTGTAGCTGCCGATGTGGCCCGCGATGTGTTCGCGCAGCAGCTTCGCGCAGACAGCGTGGAACGTGCCGGTGGTTAGCCCACGGGTGCCGCGCCCAAGCTGCTTGCTCAGACGCTCACGCATCTCTTTTGCGGCGCGATTGGTGAAGGTGAGGGCGAGGATTTGGGTGGGCTTGGCGTGCGCGTGGGCGATCAGGTAGGCAATGCGAAGGGTGAGCACCCTGGTCTTGCCACTGCCAGCCCCGGCGCGCACCAGCACCGGGCCAACGGGCGCCGTCACGGCGGCGCGCTGGGCGGGGTTCAAGCTGGTAAGGGCGTCCATATCGGCGCATCATACCATAGGGTTCTGCCAGGGTGGGCGGGGCGCGGGGAGGGCAAGCCCTCCCCGCAAAAGCCCCTTCAGCCCGGCAGCGTAGCGCGAACGAGCGCCTAGTACAGCTTCCTGAAAGTCCGCTTCGGGTTGAGACAAGGAGACAAGGAGACCGGGAGATGGCGGCCTGAAGCGATCTCCTTGTCTCCTTGTCTCAAACCAGCAACAAACTTCCGGCGACGTGTCCTAGAACGGCACCTCCTCGCCCTCGACCAGCGCCTCGGTCTCCTCGGCGGCGGCGATGGCCTCGCTGGGGAGACCGGGGCGCGCATCGAGGAAGAGGATGTCCTCGGCGCGCACGTAGGTGCGCGAGCGGGGCTGGTTACTCGTCTTATCGGTCCACGAGTCAGTGCGAAGCGAGCCGCTGACGCGAACCCGGCTGCCCTTGTGCAAGTAGGTATTCGACAGCTCGGCGAGCTTGTCCCAAAGCTCAACGCTCGTCCAGTCGGTCTCGTACTCGCGGTTGCCCGCAGCATCCTGTCCAGCGGGGTGCTTGGTCGCCACACGGAGGCGGCAGAGGGCGGTGCCGCTGGCAAGGAAGCGCATCTCGGGGTCGGCACCCAGCCAACCAAGCAGCTCGACGGCGTTGACGGTGCCCTTCACCTGGCTCATTGCAATCCTCATTTCGTGTACGAGCTACCGGGCGCACTGCCCGGCGGCTTGCTCGTGCTCATCAGTTCACTAGATGTACCGCCGCCACGGGCGATAAGGATACGGGCATGGCGGTTGCAACGTCCGGTTGCCGCGCCAGCCCTCACCCCCCAGCCCCCTCTCCCTGAGCGGGAGAGGGGGAGTCGAACGCTTCCTGATGCCGAATCCCCCCTCTCCCCTTGAGGGCGAGGGGCCGGGGGTGAGGGGTAAAAGGCGACTTCGCAACCGCCATGATGGCGCACAGACGCGACGTTGCGACGATCTGAGGCCCGTGCTATAATCCCACGTTGGTACGAGCAAGGTGCCGCGCCTGTTACGGTGCGGCGCTGCTTTCTTTCGGTTCCGCCGCGCCGCCCGGATCGCGCCGCCGGGCAGGAATGGACGAGCGGGACATCACCAGAGGAGGACAGAGTGCGCGAGCGTCGTCGTGAGTATGAACTAGTTATCATCATCAGCCCCCTGATTTCGAACGAAGAGGGCATCACCGCCAGCCTTGATCGCCTCCGCCAGACCATCGAGACGAACGGCGGCGCCATCACGGGGATCAATCAGGGTTCGCCCTGGGGTCGTCGCAAGCTGGCCTATCCGATCCGCGAGTATGTCAGCGGCGAGGCCAGTCGGCGGAGTTTCAGCGACGGTTACTATGCGCTGATCAATTTCACCCTGGGCGCTGCCAAAGTCGCCGAGCTTGAGCGGACGATCAGACTGACCGACACCATCCTGCGTCACCTGATCACCGTGATCGAACCAAAGGCGAGCAAGACCCCGCCCGCCGAGAGCGCTGAGCCCGTCGCCCAGAAGAGCGAGGCGTAACGTTTAGCGGCTGTCCAAATCCCCCCACAGACAACCGTCAGCGCGGGGATCTGGACAGCCGCTTGAGGATCGCACCATTCACGAGCGGAGCGAGCAGCCATGGCACGGGATCTCAACAAGGTGATGATTATCGGGCGCCTCGGCACCGACCCAGAGATGCGCTACACGCCCTCTGGTAGCCCGGTGACGACGTTCCGGGTGGCGGTCGGGCGTCAGTGGCGTGACAGCAACGGCGAAACCCACGATGAGACCGAGTGGTTTAGCGTTGTTGCCTGGAATAAGCTCGCTGAGATCTGCAACCAATATCTCACCAAGGGCATCCGCGTCTATCTGGAGGGTCGTCTACAGACACGCTCGTGGGAGGATCAGCAGAGCGGCCAAACGCGCTACAAGACTGAGGTGATCGCGACCGATATGATCATCCTCGATGGCCGCGAGAACCGCCCTGCCCGTGAGGCCGACGATGACTTTCAGCCGCCACGCGACACGCCCCGTGCGCCACGCGCTGGCGCGCAACAGCCACCGGCCCCCGATATTGGCGACGAAGATATTCCGTTCTAGAGCTTTCCGCCGCTCTACTTGGGGGGCTGCGCCAGACGCAGGCCCCCGAACATTTCCTGCTACGACAAGGTTTCAGGGGTCAGGTCTCAGGTCTCAGCCCGAGCGCATCAGCAAGCCATGCGTGTGCCCAAACTGTAACGTAGCCGCGAACCTTGTCTACCCTTCATTATGGCAGAGACACCAAAGAATCCACCGCCCGGCAACCGCAGCACCGCGTCGAACCAGCAGCCGGCGAAAGACAAGCCGCCGACCGGCAACCCCGCCGCCCGTCATCACGTCGCCGCCCGCAAACTGCGCGAGCAACGTCAGCAGCGCTTGGTCATCACCATCACCGCCGCCGCCATTAGTCTGGCGCTCCTCATCATCATCGGCGGCCTCGTCTATGATCGACTCTGGGTGCCAAGTCAGGCCGTTGCCCGCACGGGCAGCGCCACGCTCTCACGCGGCGACTATTGGGCCGAGCGTCGGCGAGCCTACGCCCGCGAGGTCGTCCAGAATTTTCAGCTCCTGGCGCTTTTTGGCGGCAATCCCCAGTTTACCCAGCAGTTCCAGGGCCAAAGCCCCACAATTAACGCGAAGGTGAAGCTGATCCGCACTGCCGAGGTTGACGCCGCCGTGGTCGGCCAGTGGGAGACGCGCCAGATCAAGGATCAGGGCGCTGCCGGTCGCAGCGTCAGCGTGACCCAGGATGAGGCCAATCAGGCGCTGGTCAAAGACTTGGCGCAGGTCTTTTTGCCGCCACCGACAGCCCCCGTGTCAGCTACTGGCGCATTAACGCCCACCGGCGAACTGTCGGCCACCGGCGAACTAACGCCCACCAGCGAACTATCGGCGACTGGCGAACTAACGCCTACGGCCACGCCCGGTGGCCCCACGGCGACACCTGAGCCGACTAGCACGCCGCTGCCAACCCCCGTCGCCGCCGAGGCTGCGACTCAACTCGGCCTGATCGTTGATGAGATCTTCCGCCGCTACGAGATTGAACTGGCTACCACTGGTGATAAGCCTGTGCTGACGAAGGACGACTTTCGCAGCGCCCTCGCGGATCAGTACCACGAGCAGGTGATCAACGAGCGTGTCCAGGCCCAGTTGGTGCCCACCGAGGGCTTTGCGTACAGCCAAGAACCCACGAAGGTGCAGGCAAGTCAGGTGCTGGTGGCGGTCACGCCGCCCACCGGCGCAACCCAGGCCCAAAGCGATGCTGCCTTCGCCGAGGCCAAAGGCAAGGCCGACACGCTCGCCGCCGAGCTCCGTGGCGGGGCCGACTTCGCCACCGTGGTCGCCGCCTCGTCCGATGATCCTGGCTCGAAAGCGAAGGGTGGCGATCTGGGCCTGTTCGACAAGGACGGCAAAGCCGATAGCGGCGTCACCTACCCACCCGAGTTGGTGCAGCAGGCATTTGCGCTGGCGAAGGATGCGATCAGCGCCCCGATCCGCACGCAGTTCGGCTGGCATATCATCAAGGTGACCACCCGCGAGGTGCCTGCCGAGGATCAGCAGTTGCGCGACGCACGCACCAAAGCCCTTGATGCTTGGGTCGCCGAGCAGCGCAAGGCGATCAGCGTGGCACGCTTCCCCGAGCTGACGCCTACGGCAAATGTGGCCCCGACGGTGGCGACGCCCACGGCGGTGCCAACCTTTGTAGCTGGGCCACCGACCGTCACACCCACTGCCCCGGTGCCCACCGCCGCCGCGCCGGTTGTGCTACCAGAAGTGCCCACCGCCACCGTCACCACCACCACACCAACGGGCGCGCCGACAGCAGCCGCACCGACGAGCGCAACTGCGGCACCGACGAGCGCCTCGGCACCGCCCACTGCGGCGGTAACCGCGACTCCGTAGCGCACTTCACAGACGACGAAGGGCCGCCGTTGCAGGCGGCCTTTCGTATCTAAAACAAGGTTCGTGAATGCTTTACCGTTTGGGCATACGCAGGGCTTGTTGATGCGTTCGGACTGAAACCTGAAACCCAGCACCTGAAACCCTGTCTAACCATATGCGACGTTGGAAACCACAGCCTTCGGCACGCCTATGGGTCGCGATAGCGACGCTCATCCTCGCGGCGGTCGGGGCGGCCCTCTTCCTCTTTCAGCTTGGTATGGCCCTGGTGCGCCCTCCCGCAGCCTGGCTCATCAATGGTGAACTCTTCCTGCAAGCCCTCGCTGGCCTCATCCTCCTGCTGCTCACCGGCGTGATCGGCTACCGGGTCGCCGCCGCCCTGAGCCTCGCCTACGCTATTGACCGCAACGGCCTCTACATTCTCTGGCTCGGTAACCGCGCCGTGGTGCCCCTACAGGCCATCGAAAGTATCGAGAGCGGGCTGCAAACCCCCGGTGCGGCCCCGCGCCTGAACTTCGGCTACCTTCACGGCGCGGTGCGCCTGCCTGATGGGCGCACGCTGCACCGCTTCAGCACCGTGCCGATTACGCAGGCGCTGGTGCTGCACACCGCCGCCGATTCCTACGCGATCTCGCCACACGAGGGCGAAGCTTTCGTGCAAGACCTAGAGCAGCGGCGGCGGATCGGCGCGATCCAGCAACTCGTGCCGGGGGTTGAAGTGGGGCGGGCGTTCGCTTACGCCTTTTGGGACGACCCGACGGTGCGCTGGGCGCTGGGGATCGCCGCCGTGCTGAACGTGGCCCTGCTCGGCTGGCTGATGACGCGCTACCCGGAGCTACCCGCGCTGATCGAGATGCGGGGCGATGCGGTAGGCGCGGCTACGGTGCTGGCCCCACGCCACCAGATCCTCTTTCTGCCCCTCGCCGGCGCGGTGCTGGGCCTGCTCAACACGGGTCTCGGGCTGACCCTGTATGGCCGCGAGCCGGTGGGTGCCCGGCTGCTCCAGATCGCCTCGGTAGGCATCCAGATGCTCTTCGCCGTCGCTATGCTGACGATTGTGCGCTAAGACAAGGTTTCAGGGGTCGGGTTTCAGGTTTTAGGCCGAACGCAGCAACAAACCCTACACGCGCCCAAACGGTAAAGCAGCCACGAACCTTGTTTTAGCAGCCAAGCACATGCGGTAAAATCTACTTGACATGATGCGCCTAGCATTGGAAGGGGCGGCGCACGCGGCCCCCAGGAGGTTGCCTATCGCAAACCTACATTGGTTGTAAACGGCGCATGCCCGCCCGGTGGCTGAAGCCACGGGCTACGGGTACGAAGGCCGCCTGCGCGGCCTGAAAAAGCCTGCGAAGGCAGGCTTCGCAACCACAAGAGCCGGGGACTTCAGTCCCCCGGCTGCACAGCCCGGATAGGGTTGCCTATCACGTAGCGCAAGCCAACGCCCCACCAGACTGTTCGCCCCCCCCCGTTACGGTAATCACCGATGCTTCAAGGAGACCACTGATGCCCAATGCCACTTGGCGCAGCATCGCCCTCGCGGCCATGCTGTTTGTGCTTCTGGTTCCCAGCCTAGCCGCCTGCGGCGGCGGCACGACCACTCCGTCAGCCGCGACCACGACCGTTCCCTCCACCACGACGGGCACGCCCGCCCCCCCCCACCGCCGCCACCGGAGGCACCGCAGTTGTGACGACCACGGCTGCCGTTACGACGACCAGCACCACCACCGAGGCTCCCGCCGCTGACGTGACTACGGTGCCTTTCGTCGGCACCAAGGCCGAGCCCAACGTACTGCGCCTGAACCAAGGCTCCGAGCCGGACAGCGTAGACCCCCAGAAGGCCAGCTTTGTCGGCGAGATCGCCTACATTATGATGGCCTACCAGGGTCTGATGACCTTCGACAAGGATATGAAGCCGATCCCGGCGGGTGCGGAGAGCGTCACGGCCTCGGCTGATGGGCTGAAGTACACCTTCAAGATCCGCCCCGGCAGCAAGTACTCGGACGGCACGCCCCTGACGGCCAAGAACTACGAGTACGCATGGAAGCGCCTGGCCAACCCCGAGACCGCCGGCCAGTACCAGACGCTGCCCTGCGGCATCATCAAGGGCTATAGCGCGTGGTCGGCAGCCGCCTGCGAGGGCAAGACCATGACCGAGACCCTGGCCCTCGACCAGGCGAAGCTTGAGGCTGGCTACGGCGTCAAGGCCATTGACGAGGCTACGCTTGAGATCGAACTGACCGCGCCCGCCCCCTACTTCCTCAGCATGACCGCACTCTGGATTGGTGCCCCCGTGCGTGAGGCCGACGTGGCCAAGGGCGACAGTTGGTGGTACGAGGCCGAGAACTATATCGGCAACGGCCCCTTCGTACTCAAGGAGTGGGACCACGGCAATAAGGCGGTCTGGGAGCCAAACCCCAACTACAACGGCCCACTCGGCCCCGTGAAGCTCAAGCGGGTCGAGTACTACATGATCAAAGAGAGCCAGGTCGCCTTCCAGGCGTACAAGAATGGCGAACTGGATATGCTCGGCATTGCCCCCGAGGATCTCGCCTCCGTCCAGAGCGACCCGGTGCTGAGCAAGGAAGTCGTCAACGTCGTCGGCTCGTGCACCTTCTACTTCGCCTTCAACAACAAGAAGGCACCCTTCGACGATATCAAGGTGCGTCAGGCTTTCGCGCAAGCGTTTGACCGCGAGGCATGGATCCGCGACATCTTCAGCGGTATCGGTAGTGCCACGACCAGCTTTATCCCGCCCGGCTTTCCTGGCTTCCAGGCTGATCTGAAGGGCTGGGTGTTCGACGCTGCGGGTGCCAAGCAGACCCTCGCCGAGTCGAGCTATGGCAGTGTGGACAAACTGCCCGAGATCAAGCTGACCTACTCGGCGAGCGCCCGCAACAACACGCGCTTCGAGTGGGTGGCCAACCAACTCAAGACCAACCTTGGCATCAACGCGGCGCTTGACCCGGTGGATCCGACCGCCTACTCGGCAATGACCAAGGAGAAGCCCGAGAACGCGCCGCAGATGTACTACCTCGGCTGGTGCGCCGACTACCCCGACCCGCAGAACTGGGTCTCGCTCTTCCAGAGTACGGGCCAACTGGCGGCGAAGGTTGGCTACGTGAACCCCGCGTTCGACGCGCTGATCAAGCAGGCCGATGTCGAGCAGGACACCACCAAGCGCGCCGACCTCTACGCGCAGGCCCAGAAGATCCTGGTCGAGGATGCGCCGGTCTCCTTCTTAAGCAACAACAGTGGCCCGGTGCTGATCAAGCCCTATGTGCAGGGTCTGACGAAGGACACCCTCGTGCCCATCGACTACTGGCCCGGCTACTTCAACCTGCCGAACGTAGACGTGCAGCCAAAGTAACGCGCTGCCCCGTCCACCCTCACGCCCCCTCTCTCGCTCAGCGGGAGAGGGGGCGTGGCGTATTAGGCAAAGCGCGCCTGATCGTGTATCATCCCCGTACCGAAGCGTTCGATTGGCCCCCAAGGGAGTACGCGATGACCGCCTTCATTATCCGCCGCATCCTCTGGCAGATCCCGGTGCTGGTAATCGTCGGCCTGATGACCTTTAGCATCGCAAAAATCACGCCGGGTGGCCCCTTCGACACCGACCCCAACCATCGCCAGATGGCGCCCGCCGTCGAGAAGATCATGCGGCAGAAGTTTGGGCTAGACCTGCCGTTCTGGCGTCAGTTTACGCGCTATATGTTTTTTGACCTTGAAACCGACCCGAAAACGGGCCAGGACAAGCTCGTTTGGGGCGCGCTTGGCGGCAACCTGGGGCCAACCTACACCTCTCGCGGGGCGCGCACGGTGCAGCAGGAGTTGTTCGGCGAGCGCTCGGGCAAGCCTAGCCGCTTCTACTACTCGGCCCGCCTGGGGTTAC
>CAIWXH010000234.1 GCA_903916565.1 uncultured Oscillochloris sp.
CCAGACTCGCGGCAAGCTCCAGGGGCTGACGGCGCCGATGTCAATCTACGAGGTACACCTTGGCTCGTGGATGCGCGTCCCCGAGGAGGACGGGCGCTCGCTGACCTACCGCGAGATCGCGCACCGGCTGGCCGAGCATGTGAAGCGGGCGGGCTTCACGCACATCGAGCTGATGCCGATTACCGAGCATCCCTTCTTCGGGTCGTGGGGCTACCAGACCACCGGCTTCTTTGCGCCGACCAGCCGCCACGGCACGCCGCAGGACTTCAAGTACTTCGTCGATCACCTGCACCAGCAGGGCATCGGCATCCTGCTCGACTGGGTGCCCTCGCACTTTCCGACCGACGGCTTCGGCCTGAGCTACTTCGACGGGACGCACCTGTACGAGCACGCCGACCCGCGCAAGGGCTTTCACCCTGACTGGGGCAGCTACATCTTCAACTACGGGCGCAACGAGGTGCGGAGCTTCCTGATTAGCTCGGCGCTCTGCTGGCTCGACAAGTACCACATCGACGGTCTGCGGGTTGACGCCGTGGCGAGCATGCTCTACCTCGACTATTCGCGCAAGCAGGGCGAGTGGATCCCGAACGAGTATGGCGGCAATGAGAACATTGACGCGATCATGTTCCTGCGCCAGTTCAATAGCGAGGTCTACAAGAACTTCCCTGAGACGCAGACCATGGCGGAGGAGAGCACCGCTTGGCCGATGGTGTCGCGCCCGACGTACGTGGGCGGCTTGGGTTTTGGCTTCAAGTGGGACATGGGCTGGATGCACGACACGCTGGCCTATTTCCGCCGCGACGCGATTCATCGGCGCTACCACCACAACGAGCTGACCTTCCGTGGTCTCTATATGTTCACCGAGAACTACGTACTCTCGCTCTCGCACGACGAGGTGGTACACGGCAAAGGCTCGCTGCTCAACAAAATGTCCGGTGACACCTGGCAGAAGTTCGCCAACCTGCGGCTGCTCTACAGCTACCTCTACGGACAGCCGGGGAAGAAGCTGATCTTCATGGGCGGCGAGTTCGGCCAGTGGAACGAGTGGCACCACGACGAGAGTCTCGACTGGCACCTGCTGATGTTCCCCGCGCACCAGGGTCTGCTCGACAGCGTCAGCGACCTGAACCGGCTCTATGTGAACGAGCCAGCGCTGCACGAGCTTGACGCCGACCCGGCGGGCTACGAGTGGGTTGACGCCAACGACGCCGACAACAGCACCTACGCCTTCTTGCGGAAGTCGCGGGCGGGCGAGATGGTGCTGGTCATCCTGAACTGCACCCCGGTGATTCGCAAGCACTACCACATCGGCGTGCCGCGTGGCGGCTGGTGGCAGGAGTTGTTCAACAGCGATGCGAAGGAGTATTGGGGCAGTGGTGTCGGCAACGCGGGCGGGGTGCTGGCGAGTGACGAGCCAAGCCACAACCGGCCCTTCTCGCTCTATGTCGATCTGCCGCCGCTGGGCGCTTTGTACTTCAAGAGTGTGCTTTAAGGCGCTAGAGCGTTAGACAAGGTTCGTAACAACTTTACAGGTTGCCGCCGAACCGCCCTCACCCCCGGCCCCTCTCCCTCACGGGGAGAGGGGAGATTCCGCACCAGAATAGGTTCGGCTCCCCCTCTCCCGCTCAGGGAGAGGGGGCAGGGGGGTGAGGGTCACACGAGACTGTAAAGTACAGTTGGCTCTTGTGAAACCGCACCTTACGTTTGAGGGGAGCATCGGAGGGGCAACATGCCCCTCCGAATTACTACTATGGCTGAGCGCTACATCTGTATTCACGGTCACTTTTATCAGCCGCCGCGCGAGAACCCGTGGCTCGACACCATCGAGCAGCAGGACTCAGCCTACCCCTACCACGACTGGAACGAGCGCATCACCGCCGAGTGCTACGAGCCAAACGCCGCCTCCCGCATCCTCGACGGCGAGAACCAGATCGTTCGCATCGTCAACAACTACAGCCGCATCAGCTTCAACGTCGGCCCGACGCTGCTCAGTTGGCTTCAGGTGAAAGACCCGACCGTCCACGAGGCGATCATCGCCGCCGATGCGGAGAGCATCCGCCGCTTCGGGCATGGCTCGGCGCTGGCCCAGTGCTACAACCACATCATCATGCCCCTGGCCTCGCGCCGCGATAAACTCACCCAGGTACTCTGGGGCATCCGCGATTTCGCCCACCGCTTTGGCCGTCGCCCCGATGGCATGTGGCTGCCCGAGACCGCCATTGATCTTGAGACCCTTGAGCTGATGGCCGAGCAGGGCGTCAAGTTCACCGTGCTTGAGCCGCACCAGGTCAGCCACTTCCGCAAGCTGGGCGACTCAACGTGGACGGATGTGCGCGATGGGCGGATTGACCCGACGCGGCCCTACGCGCTGCGGCTGCCCAGCGGGCGCAGCTTCGCCATCTTCTTCTACGATGGCCCCGTCTCGCGGGCCGTCGCTTTTGAGCGCCTGCTGGGGAATGGGGCCACCTTCGCCGGACGGATCGCCGGCACCTTCAACGAGCAGCGCACCTGGCCGCAACTCGCCAACATCGCCACCGACGGCGAGAGCTACGGCCACCACCATCGCCACGGCGAGATGGCGCTGGCCTACGCGCTGCACCATATTGAGGAGCAGGGTCTGGCGAAGCTGACCAACTACGCCAGCTACTTGGCGCTCTACCCGCCCACGCACGAAGTTCAGCTCGTCGAGAACACGGCCTGGAGTTGTGTCCACGGCTTGGGCCGCTGGAGCACCGACTGCGGCTGTAACAGCGGCACGCCGGGCTGGCGTCAGCACTGGCGGGCGCCGCTGCGCGCCGCGCTCGACTGGCTGCGCGACACGCTCGCCCCCAAGTTTGAAAGCCTGGGGCGGCGTCTGCTCAACGACCCCTGGGTCGCCCGCGACGACTACATCAGCGTGGTGCTTGACCGCTCGCCCGCCAGCGTCGAGGCGTTTTTGGCGCAGCACACATGCGGGCCGCTCGACAGCGACGGGCGCATCGCCATCCTCAAGCTGATGGAGATCCAGCGGCACCTGATGCTGATGTATACCTCGTGCGGCTGGTTCTTCGACGACTTGGGCGGCATCGAGACGGTGCAGGTGCTGATGTACGCCGGGCGGGCGGTGCAGATCGCCCACGAGCTCTTCGGCGACGACGACGAGCCAGCCTTCCTTGAGCGCCTGGCCGCCGCCCACTCGAACGACCCCGCGCTTGGCAACGGGCGGCAGATCTACGAGCGCAAGGTGCGCCCCGCCGTGGTTGACCTGCACAAAATCGGTGCCCACTACGCGATGGCCTCGCTCTTCGACAACTACGAGGAGCGCGACCGCGTCTACGGCTACACCGTCGAGCGCGAAGACCACCACCTCATTCCAGGCGGCAAGGCGCGGCTGGCCCTGGGCCGCATCAAAATCACCTCGACCATCACCGGCGAGTCGGCCCGCCTGGCCTTTGGCGTGGTGCACCTTGGCGACCACAACCTCTCGGGCGGCGTGCGCGACTTCACCAACCTTGATACCTACAACGCGCTGGTTGAAGAGGTCACCGAGCTGTTTTTGCGCGCCGACATCCCCGGCGTCATTCGCCTGGTAGACCGCAACTTCGGCCAAGAGTCCTACTCGCTCAAGCTGCTCTTCGGCGACGAGCGGCGGCGCATTCTGAGCATGGTGCTGAACACCAGTCTAGCCGAGGCCGCGACGACCTACCGCGCCATCTACGAGCATCACGCGCCGCTGATGCGTTTTCTGGCGAGCATCGGCACGCCCGTGCCCCGCGAGTTTCAGATCGCCGCCGAGTTTGCGATCAACACCGAACTGCGCCGCCTGATTGAAGCCACCAACCTCGACCTGCAGCGCATTGCGGCCCTGCGCCGCGAGGCCATACGGGCGGGCGTCACCCTCGACAGCACCGGGCTTGGCTACACGCTGGCGCGCAGCATCGAGAGTCTCAGCGTGGCGTTTCGCAAGAACACCAGCGACATCGGGCTACTCGTCCGGCTCGACAGCGCCGTCGGCCTGGCCCGCACGCTGCCCTTCGAGGTTGACATCTGGAAGGCGCAAAACGTCTACTACGATCTGCTCCAGCGCAGCTACGCCGCGTTCCAGGCCGAAGCCGCCGAGGGTGACCCCGACGCCCGCCTGTGGGTTTCGGCCTTCACCTCGCTGGGGAAGAAGCTGGGCTTTCGGCTGTAGGGCTACGCAGATCCGGTGACACCCTGCCCGCGCCAGATTCAGCGCCAGCCGTCGCGCCCGCATCTCCTCATCACGTACGCGGCGTGGCGTCCCCAGACCTGTCAGGTGCGCGCACCTGACAGGTCTCCGCACAGCGGTGTTGCGGCCCCATCGCCCCATCGCCCCCTGTCCCCGCGTCCCCTCCTCATCACGTACGCGGCGTGGCGTCCCTAGACCTGTCAGGTGCGCGCACGAACGCACCGGTGTGGGTGCGAGATCGTCCCGTGCGCGCACCTGACAGGTCTCCGCA
>CAIWXH010000235.1 GCA_903916565.1 uncultured Oscillochloris sp.
ATCACCCCGGCGATGAGCGCGCCCACACTGATGTTCAGGAACGTGTCGGCCTGGGCGCTCATCGCGGTCACGACGGGCGCGGAGGCATCCCGGAGGCCCGTGGTGAACGTCCAGGTTGAGGCCAGGTCGAACGTGTAGTAGATCGGGCTGAGCACCAGGGCGATCAGCCCAAACACCACGACCATAAACAGGGCGGTCGCTGGCTCGGCAGAGGCCATGGTGCCGCGTGCGGCCAATACGTAGGTACGCACATCCAACAGGCGGGCGAAACAGCTTTGGCGATTCTCGGTGGTCATGGGTACGCTCCTGTGATAAGCTTGCGACTGGTGGAAGTTTGCGCTCCTACCATGCCGCCAGGGGCTTCACTCCCCCCTGGCGGCTGTTAATTGTTTTCGGGCCGCAGCGGGGCCGAGAAGGGCGCAACGGCGGCACCTGGGCGCACTGGCAGATCGCAGCGGCCTACGCCCACTATCTGCGGCCCGACTTCTACTTGCAGTGGAACGAGTGGGCGATGGAGCGGGCGCAACAGATCGCCACCGGCGCCGGCGCGGCCCCGCTGGCGCGGGTGGCGGCGCTGGAGGCCCGTGTCGCGGTGTTGGAAGCCGCGCCGCGCCGCAGCGTCCCCCCCAGGCCGTCCCGCTGCGTCAGCGAGGGGCTGGCGGCGCTGCACGCCTTGGGCGGCGTGGCCCACGTCTCCGAGTTGCGCCGCGCCCTGCCGCACGTCTGCCATAGCACCCTGCGCGTCCGGCTCCAGCGTATGCGTGACCGGGGTCTCCTGCGGCAGCCTGCCCATGGGAGCTACGCGCTCGTTTTTATGCTACAATCGCGCCCGGTATGGCGAGGCGAATAAGGAATCGATCCATGGCGAAGCCACAGAAGCAGAGCGCAGACGGCTCTGCGCCAAAGTCGGGGAAGCTGGGCCGCAACGACCCCTGCCACTGCGGGAGCGGCAAAAAATACAAGGACTGTCACCTGCTGATTGAGCAGGTGGCTCGCACCGAACAGCTACGCCTGCGCCAAGCCCAAGACACGCTGCTGCCCCGCATCATCGAGGCGGCGCAGGCCGTGCCCGATCTGCTGCCCGCTGCCTTCGACCGCTTCTGGCAGGGCAAGTATGCCTTTGAGCGCATGCAGGAGACGCCGACCGGCCTGGGCGGCGACCGCTCGCTGACCTGGGAAGATCGCGGCGCCGAGCGCTTCTTAACTTGGTTCGCCTTCGATGTGCGCCAGCCCGACGGTCGTACCCTCGTTGATCAACTCGCCGACAGCGAGTCGTTCGAGGTTGACCCATACGAGCGCCAGTTGATTGCTGCCTGGCAGCCGGTGCGCCTGCGCCCGTATTTGGTCGAGTCGATCAAGAAGGGCCGGGGCGTAACCCTGCGCGACCTGCTTACCAACGACATGCGCCAGGTCGCTGATTACGGTGCCTCAAAGCGCTTGGCCCTTGGCGAGGTGGTGGTCGGCCATTTGGTGCCCGCCGATACGGCCCCCGGCGCCGAAGCCCCGACCTATTATCTGGCCGGTGCCGCCGCGCAGCTTACCGACGACACGGCCCAGAAGCTGGTCGAGTACGCCGAGTTGCACCTCGCCGATCTGCGCCGCACTACCCCCGAGGCGACCTGGGCCGACTTGATCGACGAGCGCAGCGAGCTGCTGAACCACTTTGTCACCGCCTTGCCGACGGAGGCGCGTGACCCCAGTTTGCTTCAACGTATCGTCAGCGATGGTCAAATCGCCCTCAAGCTGACTGCCGAGAGCGTCGCCAGCCTGCTCGGTCGCCCCGCCCCTGCCCCTGCCCCTGTCACTGTTGAGCCGGAGGCCGACACGCTGCCTAGCGTGGACGAGGAGCAGCCGTAGCGACGCCCCGCCATGCAACGGGGGCGCGGCGATTGCCGCGCCCCCGTTTACGTTTTCTGGTCTGTCCCTGGATCAGCCGCTTGTGCCCCCCCCCCGAAACCACAACGCAACTCAACCCGTGTTCACTATAGCCGGAAGGGTGGGGGCATGCCTAGATCCGCAGCTAACGATGCCGTAAGAAATGGCTGTCAGTTTTGTTAGAGTCGCACTTCGGGTCGGTACTCGCCCCAGACCTGGCGCAGCACGCCGCAGACCTCGCCGACGGTGGCGTAGTGGCGCAGCGCCTCGCGCATCGGTGGCATGACGCTGGCTGTGCCCTCAGCGGCGGCGCGTAGCTCGGCCAAGGCGGCCTGTACAGCGGCGTTGTCGCGCTCGGCACGGATCTGCACCAGCGCCTCGGTCTGCTCACGGGCGACGGCCTCGTTGGGCTTGAAGACCGGCGCACTGCGCGCCCCCTCCTCCTGGAACTTATTGACGCCCACAACGAGGCGTGCGTTCGCCTCGACGGCCATCTGGTAGGCGTAGGCGGCGTCGGCGATCTGCTCTTGCACCCAGCCATGCTCGACAGCGGCCACGGCCCCGCCCATCCCGTCGATCTGCTCGATCAGGGCGCGGGCACGGCGCTCAAGCTCGTCGGTCAGCGCCTCGACCACGTACGAGCCAGCCAGGGGGTCGGAGGTGTCGGCGATGCCGCTCTCGAAGCCGATGATCTGCTGGGTGCGTAGTGCGAGCGTGGCCGACTCCTGGGTTGGCAGGCCCAGCGCCTCGTCGTACGAGTTGGTGTGCAGGCTCTGGGTGCCGCCAAGGATGGCCGCCATGGCCTCGATGGTCGTACGCACGACGTTATTCAGCGGCTGTTGCGCCGTCAGGCTGGCGCCCGAGGTCTGCGTGTGGAAGCGCAGCATCAGGCTGCTCGCCTTCTTGGCCCCAAAGCGCTCGCGCATAATCGTCGCCCAGAGACGGCGGGCGGCACGGAATTTGGCGACCTCTTCCAAAAAGTTGGGGTTGCTGACGAAGAAGAACGAGAGCCGTGGCGCAAACGTGTCTACATCCAGCCCCGCCTTGACAGCGGCGTCTACGTAGGCGATGCCGTCGGCCAGGGTGAAGGCGATCTCCTGCACAGCGGTGGCCCCGGCCTCGCGAATGTGGTAGCCGCTGATGCTGATCGTGTTCCAGCCGGGGATGCGCTCGGCGCAGTAGGCGAAGATGTCGGTGATTAGGCGCATTGAGGGGCGCGGCGGGAAGATGTAGGTGCCACGGGCCGCGTACTCTTTCAGGATGTCATTCTGAATCGTGCCGCCGATTTTGTCCGGCGTGACGCCTTGGCCTTCGGCGACCAACTCGTAGAGCAGCAGCAGCACGCTGGCCGGGGCGTTGATCGTCATTGACGTGGTCACCTTGTCGAGCGGAATGCCGTCGAAGAGGGTCTGCATATCGCGCAGGCTGTCAATGGCGACGCCGACTTTGCCCACCTCGCCCTCGGCGCGGGGGTCGTCGCTGTCGAGGCCAAGCTGGGTCGGCAGGTCGAAGGCCACCGAGAGGCCCGTCTGTCCAGCCTGAAGCAAGTAGCGGTAGCGCTGGTTGCTCTCGCGGGCGCTGGCAAACCCGGCGTATTGGCGCATCGTCCAGAGACGCCCACGGTACATCGTGGGGTAGATGCCCCGCGTGAAGGGGTACTGCCCCGGATCAGGCTGCGGCTCACCGGCATCGGCGGCGCGATAGATCGGCTCAACGGGCAGGCCCGAGTCGGTGCTGCGCTCGGCACTGGTACTCGCCATGGATTGACTCCTTTAGGTTTGGGGGACGAAAGCTGGTGCTATTATACATGGCGCCAGCCGGGGCGCTGAAGCCCCCGGCTCTTGCTTGCGAAGCCTGCCTTCGCAGGCTTCACGAGGCCGCGCAGGCGGCCTTCGCAAAGGGGCATGCGTGCAACGCAGACCGCCGCCGACAAACGTTTGTCGGCGGCGGTCTGTGTGTCAGCAACCGGGTTCGGCGGCCAGCGCTTACCCCTTGCGGAAGGTCACCCGTAGGGATGTACCCTCAAAGTAGGCGTCAAGCGCACGCAGGCGGGCGAGGGTCTGGGGCAGCACAATGCGGTGGCGGTGCCAGCCCACTGAGATCAGCAACTCGTCGGCGGTCTGCGCGAGGTGAATCTGATCCTCGGAGGCGAAGGGGAGGGGCACGATCAGGTCGTAGCCGCCGTCTACCTTCTCGACACGCTGGCTGGGGCCGTGATAGAGAAAGCCCGCCGGGTCGCTATCACCGAAGAGATGGTCGGCCAAGGTCGAGAGATGCTCGGTGCCGACAATCTCACGCTCGAAGTGCGGGGCGCGCAGAATCGGCAGCGGCTCAAACATTTCCTTAACCATTGGCGCGTACTCTTGCTGCATCGCACGCCACGAGGAAAAATGGAAATCGACATTTTCGGGCAGGATGCGGTTGATCACCACGGCGTCAACGGCGTAGCCGAAGAGGCTCAGGTAGGTCAGGCTGCGCTGGGCCTCGCGAATGACCATCTTCTCAAGGTTCATCACAATGCGGGCCGTGGTCACCTTCTGGTCGGTGAGAATGTGGCGCACATCAACTAAGGCGTCAATCGCCTTCTGGGCCGAGTTGAGCACATCGTCTTCGGCGATGGGCATATCGGTGACGCGCTTGGCGACCGGGCGTACCACCTTGAGCAAGGCGCGGGCGATGGGGAAGAGGCGGGCAATCCACCAGCGCATAATGTCGGGGAGTGAAAGTAGCCGCAGAGTCTCGCCGGTGGGCGCGGCGTCCACGACCAGCACATCGAAGCGCTGATCGTCGTAGTGACGCTTGATCTGCAACAGGCTAAACAGTTCCTCGGTGCCAGGGATGACCGAGAGTTCGCCTTGGGCGATGGTCTCGACGCCCTGCCATGCCATGAGGTCGCCCAGGTACTTTGAGACTTCGCCCCAGCTTGACTCGAGCTCGTGGAGGGCGTTAATCTCTTGCGCCCAGAGGTTGGGGCAGACCTGGATTGGCTCGGCTAACAACTCGACGCCGAGTGAGTCACCGAGTGAGTGGGCCGCGTCAGTGCTGAGGATAATCGTACGGTAGCCGCGTTGCGCGCAGCGCAGGGCCGTTGCGGCCGCCACACTCGTCTTGCCTACCCCCGCCCTTGCCCGTATAGAAGAGGATACGCATGGAGAACCTGTCTAGTGAGCGCTAATCGTGCATATAGTACACGGCGCTGCTTGTTTACGCAAGTTCGCAGCGCCGGGGTGCCATGGTGGTTGCAATGGCGTGCCACGCCCCACGCCCGGTGGCTTCAGCCACGGGCTACTACGGGCTACGAAGCCCGCTTCAGCGGGCTGATGCGCCTGCGAAGGCAGGCTTCGTAGCCAAGAGCCGGGGGCTTCAGCCCCCCGGCGGGCGACGGTGCAACCACCACGTTCGTTGGCTCAGCCCGGACGCCGAGCGCTCGGCGTTGGCTCCTTCAGCGTACGCTCGACCTGTTCCCACCAGGAACGGACGACGGGTGCGCTGGTGCCGTACCAGGGGCGGTCGGGCCGGGGGTCGTGGCGAATGCCAGGGAGAATGACCTCGTGCGAGCCAGCGAGCAGGCCGGCGTCCATCGGCACAATCCCATCGCCCCACTGGGCACCGTCGCTGCCAAGCATCGTGTAGCTCTGCCACGCACCACGCTCGGGGGGCTGACCATCGGCGATGCCAAAGACGCCCTTGCCCATCACGCTGATATAGTGGATGAAGCGCCAGTAGGCACCGGGGTAGCGGGCCTGCACGAAGGCGATCTGGTTGAGTCCGCCCTGGCGCCCGGTCTTTTTGCTGCTATGGGGCGTGCCCAGAGTCACCAGACTGAAGATTCGCTCGTGCCCGTGGTAGAGCAAGTGGCGCGGGCCGTATGGCTGATCGCCCAGGTAGATGCGCGACAGCACGCCCCCCGCGCTGTGGGCCACCAGCACGACACGCTTGGCCCGATTGGCAGCGAGCGTCTCGCGCACCGCGTTGTCGAGGATACGCAGCAGCGCACCGTAGCTGTCGCTGGCGATCACGCCGCCCCAGTCGAGGAGCGTAATCGGCGCAATCGCCACCGGACGCCCGCTCACCTGGGCCAGGAAGAAGCGCATGGCCTCATATAAAGGATAGTTGCTGCCGAAGCCGCCGACGATCAGCACCGGCTCGGCACCGATGACCTCACTCACGGACAAACCTTTCCGTACCAACGTGCCCCGCCATTATACTCGCTTAGACGAGGGGTCGGGTTTTAGGGGTCGAGTGTCAGGTTTCAGGTTTCAGGTTTCAGGGGTCAGCCGTCAGCCGTCAGCCGTCAGCCGTCAACCGTCAGCCGTCAGCCGTCAGCCGTCAGCCGTCAGCCGTCAGCCGTCAGCCGTCAGCCCTGTCCTCTGGTGGCGCCGGGCGCGACGGCAGCATCGGGCGGAAGCCCTCGCCAATCACCTCGCTGGCCTCGCCGATCACGACAAAGGCGTGCGGATCGGCGGCGGCCACGGCGGCCTTCAAGGCACCCACCTCGCTGCGAATGATGATGCAGAGCAGCACCGCCCGCGCCGTGCCCGTGTAGCCGCCCACCCCTTCCAGCACCGTCACGCCGCGCCCGAGGTCGTGCAGCAGTGCCTGGGTGATGCCGTCGGGTCGCTCGGTGATAATCAGCGCTTGGCGGGCGCCCCGGCCCGCCGTCAGCACAAAGTCCACCGCCCGCGTACACACGAACGTCACCAGCAGCGCGTAGAGGATCTTCTCTGCCCCGTAGGCGAAGAAGGCGCCGCTGAAGACCACGAGGTCGCAGATGAGCAGGGTGCGCCCTGGCTGGATGCCGAACTGAGTCTCGACCAGGCGGGCGACGATGTCGGTGCCGCCTGCGGTGCCTCTGGCGCGCAGGATCAGCCCCAGCCCGACGCCGTCGAGCAGGCCGCCGTACAGGCTGTAGAGCAGCGGCTCGCTCGTGACGGGCCGCACATAGGGTGCCAGCAAGTCAATCGCCAGGGCCATCAGCACGAGGGTGTAAATCGTCCGCACGCCGAAGACGAAGCCGCCAAGGCGTCGCCAGCCGAAGATTAGCAGCGGCACATTGAGGATGAGCACCACCAGGCCCACGGGCGTGCCAAAGATGCTGCTTAGCAGTTGGGCCACGCCCGTCAGCCCCCCAGTGATGACGTTGTTAGGCACCAGAAAGACGCGCACGGCCAAGGCGACCAGCAGCGCCCCCACCGTCATCAGCGTATAGTCGTAGCCTACCGCCAGCACACGGCGGGCGGTCGAGTGAGCTTTTGGACGCATAGACGTTCCTTCGTGGCAAGGTCTCAGGGGCTAGGTGTCAGGTCTCAGGTGTCAGGTCGGGTGCATCAACGTACCCGAATCGTTTGGCGTACTCCGCCACAGCGATGTCTTGCGGCTTTGCGGCTTTGCGGCTTTGCGCGAGATCTCCCCGGCGTTCGGCCTGACACCTGACACCTAGTTCCCGACACCTAATGCCTCACCCGTAGAAATCGGTGAACCCGTCCTGGTCGAGGCGCTCCAGCATCCGTCTAAGCTTGGCGGCGCTCTCGGGGTAGGGTGCGGCGGCGAGTTGTGCGGGCGTAATCAGGGTCGCCTTGCCCCAGACGCGCGGCTCCAGCCCCAGGCTCAGGCTGAGCAAATCGGTGATGGCGCGGCGCAGCCGGGGCGCGTCCTCGCCGCGCAGGCGCGGCAGCACCTTCTGTTTAAGCTGAAGATCGAGCGCCTGGTGCGGCTCCAGCGCCCCGTGCGCCTGCGCGACAAAGCGCAGCATTTCGCCAATGGCGCGGTAGCCGAAGGGGTGGCCCGCCGCTGTGACAAGCTGATGGACGGCGACAATCATAGCCCAGGCTGCCTCGTCGATGGGGCCAGCGTAGCTGGCGCGAAACCCTGGCAGATCCACGTCGGTCAGCTCGATCACGTTGGCCCGATCAAGCAGCTTGTCGCTCAAGACGAAGGTGCTTTCGTCCACATTGACGGTGCCGGTGAGGCGCAAATTGACCGGCAGGCGCACCGGGCTGTACACGACACCGCCACCAGCGAGCGGCACCTCGGCCACCGGGGTGCCCAGGTCAATCAGCCCTTCGCTGGTCTCCATCGCCGAGAGAATCGGGGCCAGATAATACTCGGGGCGGGCCAAGTTCAGTTCGTCGAGGCAGACATAGTAGGGCTGCTGCGGGTCGGCTGCCGCCTGCAGCATAAAGCGCAGAAACGGCGTCGCGTGATAGCTGCCCGTCAGCGCGTTGTAGTAGCCTAGCAGGTCGCGGGCGTTGTGCCAGTCCGGCTGCACGGCCACCATCAGATAGCAGGGATTTTCGTGGCCCGTCGGCACAGCGTACACGGCATCGGCATAGAGCCGCGTCAGGCGCGTCTTGCCGGTGCCGCTGATGCCGGGAAGAATCACCAGGGGCCGCGTCTGAAGCGCCACATGGTACGCGCATAGGGTCAGGTCGGTAATCGCGAAGCCACGCTCCCTGATGCGCTCAGCGATCACTTCAATCGGCGGGATGCCGTCGGGGGCGTACGTCGCGGAGCGCTCGCGCAGGTGGGCCACGCCCGCAGGCGTGTCGGCCTCGGCCTGCTCCATCAGCGCCTCGTTCAAGGGCAGCAGATCAAGCACATCGGCGACAAGACGGGCCTCAAGGTCGTCCGGCAGGCTGGCCCACGGGTAGACGAAGCCAGCCCACAGATAGTTGGCCCGTGCGCTCGTCAGGTAGCGCTCAACCCAGAGCGGGCGCGTCTGCTCGCCCCCAGAGCCGCTTTCGCGCTCCACAAAGCGGGTCTGCCCCTCGCGCCCAATGCGCTCAACGAGCGGTTGCCAGACCGCCGGTGCGGCCTCCCAGAGACGGCCCAACGCGGGTTTGCGGGCGCGCCAGAGCTGAAGGCCGACGAGGATGGTGCGTTCGGCGGCGCTGACTGCCACTAGCACCCCGGCACCACGTGGCGGGCGGTCGAAGGCGACCCAGTAGTCCGTAATCGGGTCACGTCCAGTGCGCCCGCGATGCACGTAGCGTTGGCTCTTGTAGCTAACCTCGTACAGCGGCCAAAGGCGGGGGTAGCGCCGCGCCGCAGCGCTTGCCACCGTGTCAGCCAGCCCCGCCAGGGCTGGGTGCAGGTGCGCTTGCACCGCTGCCCAGCGCTCGGGGACGCCCACGCTGCGTAGGGACTCAAGCGCCTCGGCGGAAAAGAGCGGGGGACTCATTCCATCCTTATTAGGCGGTGGGGGGCTTCAGGTAGCGGCGGTCGATGGGGAGGGCCTCGATCCCGCCTGGGGTTGGCGGCTGATCATCATCAAGGCCAAACTGCACGTTGAGCAGCTCGAGCATCGCGTGAAGCTCGATGCAAAGCTCATCGAAGGTGAGGCTGAGCAAATCGCTGTCGTAGAGCGCATCATCCAGGCTCCAGACCCGCAGGGCGGTCACGCTCTGCACGCGCACGCTGCCGACCGAGCTAAACGAAAGTAGGCTGTCTACGCGCACAATGTCATCGTCATCAGCCAGCGTGCGATGAAGCTCTTGGACGCCGTGGGCGATCATAGACAGCGCCGACAGATCGCGCTGGTGGTCGCCTGCAAGAGGCAGATGGTAGGTCACCTCGACATCGAGCGACGGGCCGCTGCGGGTCTGGGCGAAAAGGCGCTCATCAACGAAGCGCTCGATATTATCGAGCGAATCGCCACCCCGTAGCGAGAAGACCGTAAACTCGGGCGACCAGCGAAACGAAATCACGGCCCGCAGCGGCGGCTCCTGCGGCCCATTATCGTCTTCAACGCCATCAGGCAGACAGGTGATGCTCAGGCTGCGCCCAAGCGCGTGGGTGTCGAGCAATTCCTGCGTGTAGGCGATGTTCAGACCCGCCCGCTCGATGGTGCCAAGCAGCACGGAGACGAAGTTTTCGTAGGTCAGCATCGGCGATCCTTACAGTTGTATGCGCTGCATTATACACCCGATGCTGCTCCTGGGCCGAGCCTGCCCGGTGCGCTTCCTAACGCAGGCGCAGATAGCGGTCAATCAGCCAAAATGTAACCGGGGCGTAACTATTGGCGGTACCGTTAGAATGAAGTTATACTCTATGAATATGTGTCCTACCCCCGATGTCAAAGGAGACCTCATTATGAGCCAGAACGCGACCGACGGGTTTGATCCCAACGACCCGTTCGGCACCTGGCGCACCATCCGCGATGCGAACCTGGACGCTTGGGCCAAAGGTATGACCTCGTTCGTCAACACCGACGGGTTTGCCAAGGCTATCGGCCTCCAGCTTGACTCGCTGCTGGCTACCTCCGCGCCAGTTCAGCAGGCCGTCCACCAATACATGGATACCTATTTGGCGCAGGTCAACATGCCCTCGCGTGACGAGGTCGTGAGCCTGGCCACCCGACTGACGAACATCGAAATGCGCCTTGATGACATGCAGGCCCAGCTTGACGACGTGCTGACGGCCATCCGTGCGGTGGCCGCCCCCGCCACGGCTGACGATGGTGAGGCCAAGTCAGCCGCGCCGCGCCGTGTCCGCAAGGCGACCAACGAGTAGCGACTACGAAAAGGGGATCCGCCCATGACTACTCCGAGCGCCACTCCGCTCGATGTTGAGGAGATGACGAAGAAGCTCTACGAGGAGCTCGAGCGCCTCGGTAAGAGCAGCGATACCTTCGCCAAGATCGCCTCGCAGCGCATGAACGTCCAGATCGGGCAGACACCTAAAGAGGTGATCTGGACGCTCAACAAGATGAAGCTGTACCATTTCTACCCGATGACGCCACCCGAGCAGCGCAAGGGTGTTCCACTGCTGCTGGTCTTCGCGCTGATCAATCGGCCCGACATCTTCGACCTGCGACCGGGCAATAGCTTCGTTGAGTATATGGTCAAGCAGGGCTACGACATCTATATGCTCGACTGGGGGCGCCCCGGCCAAGAGGACGCGGTCAACGACTTCGAGACCTACGCGGCGAAGCTTTTGCCGCGTGCGGTGCGGGCCGTGCAACGTCACTCTGGCTCGCGTGAGTTCAGCTTGTGCGGTTGGTGCATCGGGGCCACGATCACGGCGCTCTACGCCGCCCTCCGCCCCGACGATGGCCTGCGAAATCTCGTGTTGCTCACGGCACCGCTCGATTTCAGCAACAAAGAGGCCGGCCCCTATAACAAGTGGCTGAACACCGAGTTCTACAATGTCGATGAGTTGGTGCGCCAGTACGGTAATGTGCCCGGTACGATTATCGACTACGGCGCCAAGATGCTCAAGCCGGTTGAGAACTACATCAACAACTACCTCAAGTTGTGGGACAACCTTGACAACCCCAAGGTCGTTGACTCGTGGCTCTCGATGAACGCCTGGGTTACCGATAATGTGGACTTCCCTGGCGCGGCGTTCCGCCAATGGGTCAAAGAGTTCTTCCGCGAGAACCGGCTGATGGAGGGCACCCTCATGATGGAGGGGAAGCAGGTTCACCTCCAGAATGTCAAGGCCAGCGTCCTCAATGTGATCGCCGACAAGGATCATATCGTCCCCAACTGTCAGTCCACCACGGCGATGGATCAGTTCGGCTCGTCCGACAAGCTGCTGCTAGAGATGAAGGGCGGCCACATCGGCCTGATGGTCGGCAGCGGGGCAAGCAAGCGCACCTGGCCCCAGATCAACGCTTGGCTCGCCAAGCGGAGCGCGAGCGAATAGACCTGATTGATTTCGTAGGGCGCAGCGTCTGCTGCGCCCTTAGTATGTCAGGGTTGGTACCCTGATCTTTACAAGGAGACTCTATGCGCCTCAAGGACAAAGTCGCTCTGGTCACCGGCGGCGGCCAGGGTATTGGGAAGTCCATCGCCCTGACCTTCGCCCGTGAGGGTGCGCTCGTCGCCGTTGCCGACATTAATATGACCGCCGCGCAGGCGGTGGCTGCCGAGATCGAGAAGGCCGGTGGTCAGGCGAAGGCGATCTCGATTGATGTGAGCCGCAGCGAGTCGGTGGACGCCGCGATTCAGGCGATCAGCAACTGGGCCGGTGGCATTGATATTCTGGTCAACAATGCCGGCATCACCCGCGATGCACGCATGCAGAAGATGACCGAGGATCAGTTCGACTCGGTGATCAGCGTCAACCTGCGCGGCGTGTGGCTCGTCGCCAAAGCCTGTGTACCCCTGATGATCGCGCGCGGCGGCGGCTCGATTATCAATGCGGCCTCGATTGTCGGCCTGCACGGAAACTTTGGGCAGACCAACTATGTCGCCACCAAGGCGGGCGTGATTGGCATGACCAAGACTTGGGCGCGTGAGCTTGGGTCGAGCGGCATCCGCGTCAACGCGGTGGCCCCCGGCTTTACCTCGACGGAGATGATCGCCTCCGTGCCCGAGAAGGTCATTGAGACCATCCGCGAGAAGACGCCCCTGCGCCGCCTCGGCAAGCCCGAGGATATGGCGAACGCCTACCTCTTCCTCGCCTCCGATGAGTCGAGCTTCATCACCTCGCAGGTTCTGGCGGTTGACGGCGGGCTGATCCTCTAGCGTTCCCTACATCGCACACAGCGCGGGGAGGATTCGTCCTCCCCGTTTTTCTTTCCCGTGCCACTTGCCGCTACGATTGGGCTGATTGCCCGCCTGCGCCGCACCCCGCTGCGCGGGTGGCCCACGCTGGAGTTGAGCGTCGCCGAGGCGTCGGCGGTCTATATGCTCAGCTTCCTGGTTTCGGCTGCGCTCGGCGTGGTGCGCCAGGTGCTGCTGAATGCGCGCTTTGGTCTGGGCGCTGAGGCGACCGCCTACTACGCAGCCTTCCGTCTGCCCGAAACCGTGGCGACCCTGATTGCGGGCGGCACGCTCACCAATGCGCTCATTCCGGTGCTGCTGCGCGTCACCGTTCGCGATGGCGAAGCCGCCGGTCAACGGCTGGTCAATGGCGCGCTGACGCTGCTGCTGATTGGTTTTGCGCCCCTCTGCGTCCTCGCCACGCTTGGCGCCCCATTCTTCGTGCGCGTCGTGCTGGCCCCCGGTTTCACCCCGGCACTCCAGGATCTCACCGCCAAGCTCGCGCAGATTATGCTGCTTGAGGTGCTGCTGGTGGTCACCGAGGCGGCCCTGGTGGCGGTGCTGATCAGCCGCAATCAGATCCTCTTGCCCGCGCTTGCCATCGCCCTGCGAAATCTCACCCTGATTGGCGGGATCGCGCTCGCCTTTGCCGTGCCAAGTGTGGGCATCTATGGCCCCACCATTGGCTCAATCTGTGACGCCTTGATCCAGCTCGCCATCCTTGTGCCGGGTCTGCGCCGTCGCGGCTACCGGCCCCGGCTCATCTGGATGCCTGGTGACCCAGAGCTGCGCGCCGTCGGGCGGCTGCTCTGGCCGAACGCCGTGGGCGGGCTGTCGAACTACGCCACGAGTATTGTGGATACGGCCTTCGCCAGCCTCAGCGGCCTCACCGCCGCGCTTGGTGCGCTGGTCAACGCATGGCTGCTGGTTGGGCTGCCGATCCGCCTGCTGGGTAGCGCCATCGGTCAGGCGGCGCTACCCAGCATGGCGCTGCTCAGCCTCGCTGGCAACCTGGCCGAGCTGCGGCGCGTGCTGCTCAGGACGCTGCTGTCGGCGCTGGGGCTGTCGCTGGTCGCTGCCGCCGCGCTCATTCTGCTTGGCCGACCGCTGATCGGCGTCCTCTTCGAGCGCGGCGCTTTTGACGCGACTGCCGCCGATTTGACCTACAGGCTGCTGGCGCTGTATGCGCTTGGGATGCCCGCCTATGTGCTGACCGAGATTGCGGCCCGGGCCTTGGTGGCGCGCTATGATACGACCACCGCGATGCTCGGCAATCTGGTGCAACTGGCGGTGCGTACTGCGCTGCTCGCCGTGCTGCTTCGTTGGCTGGGTGCCGCCGCTGTGCCGCTGGCGCATGTCAGCAGCGCCGTCATCGAGACGGCGCTGCTGCTGGTGGTGCTGTGGCTGAAGACGCGCTGAGACGAGGTTTCAGGTGCCAGGTTTCAGGTGCTAGGTTTCGGGCCGAGCGCAGCCGAACGCCCTGGATGTGCTGAAACAAGCTGGCTGAAAAGTGGTCATTTCCCTCCCAGCCGCCCCCGCCGGGGCGCAGCGTGCTGCGCCCGTACGCGCCCTAATACGGCAACTTGGCCGCCGGGTCGCCGAGGAAGATGTAGTTGCGGGCATCGTTGCGCGCCATCCAGAGCTTGGCGAGGTCAATGGACTCGACGGGCTTGCCAAACTTAATGTCCTCTAGCTCCTGGACGAGCGCCTGGGCGCGGGCACCTTGGATGGCGTCGAACTGGTCGGTGGCGTCGCCGACGCGCCGCCCCTGCATCAGGCGACCCAGCACATCCGCGAAGGGCTGCACCTGCGCCGTGGCCTTGTCGTTGCTGAACGAGTACGTCCAGGCCCGGTCAATGTGGCCGAGGACGCCCAACGCCCCGTGGAGCAGGAACTGTTGGGAGAGCTGGCTGATCAGGGGGAAGTTGGCGATGCGCGGGCGCCCCGTCGGATCGTCGAAGAAGAACTCGTCTTCGGCAGGGCAGCCCGCGCCGTAGCAGGCGAAGAGAAAGGCGAGCATGCCCTCGACCTTCGGCCCACCGCTCAGGCCGACCAAGTCTTCGCCGGCAAACCAGTGTTCACGCTTCACATTGCCGAAGCCGCTCCAGTCACCCAGCACCAACGCGCCCTGCTGCCCAACCAGGCGCTCGTCGCTAAGGGGCAGGCCCAGACCGTGGCTGGCGCTGAAGAGCAGGGCCGGAGCCTTGCCGTCGGCGTCGCCTCTGAGCAGGCCATCGAGCGTGGCGCGGGTAGCCGCACCTTCAATATGCAGCGTGTGGGCGAAGCCCTTCTTCACCGGGAGATTGTCGAGATTGGTGCTCCATTCGGTCAGCGGGCGCACCAACTCGTCGGCGCTGCGGATGGTCGCCTTGTCGTCCTCGTGCCGGGTGGCGAAGTACACAATCTCTTTGCGGAGGCGGCTCTGGGCCTCCTGCTCGCTGCGCTGCTCGACGCCCACCAGCCGTTCGGCGTAGGTGGTGTAGTCGTTCAGGCGGTGCTGCCCACTCCCGTCGGTAAAACAGATGCGCCCCAGACCCCAGAAGATGTCGAGTTCGTGCTGGAAAACGAGGGGGATGGCGGTCTGGTCGTTGGGGTGCAGTGGCCCAGGCCGACCAAGCAGCATCAGGTAGAAGGGCACGCCGAGCCGTGGGTCAACCGGGCCAGCCATCACGTTGTGGCGACCCAGCCATGTGTTGACTCGCTCGCCGGGGCGGTAGAGCAGCACAGGGGGGATTTTGCCCCAGCTCTCCTTGAGCGTCTGCTTGAGGCCGTTGCTATGCCGACTCAGCCACGTCCCGGCATCTTCGCCAGCGGTAAAGCTGACCGTCGGCGGGGTGTGGCCCATCTGGCGCATGCGATGTTCAATCAGGGGCCAGATGGCCTTGATCAGGGCGCTGTCGTCCAGCGTGTTGACCACCACGGCCCAGCGCGCCTCCTCCAGCTTGCCCTGGTCGATCCCGGCAACGACGCCCCAGCTAAAGACGGTCTTGACGATCCGCGTGAGTTTATCCTGGTTGAGATTCTGGTCGTTTACCAGGGCTTTCATCGCGCTAAGATCGTCTGGCTCGATATGCTCAAGCGTGAGTTGCTCCGGCGAGGTGCATTTGCCGTTAATGAAGCCGCGAAGCAGGATGCGCCGTAGCGTGTCCTTGATCTTCTCCGCGAAGTACGCGCGCCGCTCTTTTGGCTCGCCCCCGTCTTTATCTTTGCCCCAGGCCAGCTCGCGTGCGGTCGTGGCGTCGATTTTGAGCAAGGGCTTGCCCTCGGGCGAGAGACCGTTGGGGTAGAGTTCTTCGTTCTTTGGGTCCACCGCCGCGCTGAGCTTGTTCAGATAGAACATGGTCGCGCCTGCCGTGGGTGCGCTGACGGTCACCTCCGGGCGTGCTTGGTCAGTCGCGATGGGCGCGGCGGGCGTCGGTGTCGTCGCGATGGGCGCGGCGGGCGCGGCGCCAAGGAGCGTGCCGAGATTGGCGACCAGGGCGTTCAGGCGCGTCTGGATGGCCTGGGCCTCCGCGTAGAGATCCGCAAGCGTCACGGCGCCGCCGCCCAGTTTACCGCTGGTACTCTGTTTGCCAAGCGCTGCTTGGGTGCCGCCGTCGGTTTTGGGCGGCACCGCCGCCTCGGTCGCGACCCCTTCAAAGGCGATGGCGGCGAGACCCTGGTCGCTCACCAGCTTGTAGGGCACATGCGCGAAACCGGGGCCGTCGGGGTTCTCTTTGCCCCAGTCGGCGCCCCACGAGTTACGGACGATGAAGTAGCCGCGACCAGGGACGCTGGCGTCGTCGCGGTAGCCGACCACGCACATCGCGTGGCCGCCCCGCTGCCGCTCTCCGGGCAGCGGGGCGCGAATCCGCCCCAGCGTGCTGCCCTGCCACGCGCCCGTCCAGTGTTCCCAGATGCGTAGCCCGATGAGTACAGGCTTGCCTTTGGCGAGAGCCGACTTGATGGCGGGGACGTTGGTGGCTGGTAGCTTCTCAAAGGACTTGATCCGTCGCCGCTGCGCCTCGGCGAGCGCGGCGGGCGGGGGCGGGCCAAGGCCGGGGTTCTTGCTGTCGCTCGGGGCGGGCGCGTAGGCCCATGTCGCCTCGCTACAGACGCCGATGTCGCGCAGCACTGCGGCGGCCTTGAGCGGGTCGGTGCCCACATCGCCGGGGATGCCGTCTTTGTCTTTGCAGGCCCAGTAGAGGAATTGCTCGGAGAGGTCGGTGGCGTCTTGGCTGAGGACTTGGTAGACGGCGGCCAAGGTGAAGGCGACGCAGCTATTCCGTACGCCCTGGTTTTGGGGCTTGGGTAGCGCAAAGAGCGGCTTGACTTCCTCGGGCAGACTGACCGGAACGGCGAACGAACTGCCGTCGAGGTCGCTGTAGTCGTCGAGAAACAGCCCCTCGCCGAACTCTTGCTCTACTGGCACGCTGAACGAAACATCAGCGGGGAGCAGCGCGTTCGCGGCGCTGATGATTGGCTTGATGGCCTCTTCGGTCATCCCCAACGCAATCGCGAGGGCGGCCCGCCCGCTGCCGTAATCGTTGTTGCTCGACTTTGCCGTCGAGACCAACTCCTCGACGCTTGTAATCCAGAACGCCGCCAGCTTTGTGCGAAGGGCCGCATCGATCCCAGTCACCTTCTCAAGCGGGGTCAGTTCGCGCATAGGTGCCTCGTGTGTGATGGTCGGTGGTCGGTGGTCGGTGGTCGGTGGTCGGTGGTCGGTGGTCGGTGGTCGGTGGTCGGTGGTCGGTGGTCAGTGGTCGGTGGTCAGTGGTCGGTGGTCAGTGGTCAGTGGTCGGTGGTCAGTGGTCAGATGATGTAACACTGACTACTGACCACTAATCACTGACCACTGACATCAGCGCCAGCAGGCCACGGATCAGCGCACCAAAGTGGGGCTTCGCCTGTTCGCCAGCGGCGAGTACCTCCGCATGGTTGGCGGGGGGGCCATCGGGCAGGGCCAGGTTGGTGATCAGCGAGAACGCGAGAACGCGCATGCCGGCGTGGCGGGCGACAATCACCTCGGGGGCGGTGGACATACCGACGGCGTCGGCACCGCTGGCGCGGAGCATCCGCAGCTCGGCGGCGCTCTCGAAACTTGGGCCAGCGACCATCGCATAGACGCCCTCGCGCAGGGCCAGACCGTTCGCGCTGGCAGCGGCGTGGGCCAGCGGCACCAGCGCGTTGGCGAAGGTGCCGACCATCGGCGGGAAGCGCGGGCCGAGCCGGTCGTCGTTGGGGCCAATCAGCGGGTGGTGCCCCGCCATCCCCGGCAGGAAGATCTGGTCAGTCAGGCGCATAATGTCGCCGACGCGCCAGTCGGGGCGCAGGCCACCGGCGGCATTGGTGATCAGCAGGGTCTCGCAGCCCAGGGCGCGTAGCACGCGCACGGGGAAGGTGACCTCCTGCATCGTGTAACCCTCGTAGAAATGGAAGCGCCCGCGCAGCACCGCGACGGGCTGGCCCGCCAGCAAGCCAAGCGCCAACTCGCCACGGTGGCCCTGCACCTTGGGCGCGTGGAAACCGGGGATTGTGGCATAGGGCACAACCACTTCTTGCTCAAGCTCATCGGCGAGGGCGCTGAGACCCGAGCCAAGGATGAGGCCGATGCGTGGGGTGAGGGCCGTCTGGGCGGCGACGATGGCGCGGGCGCGCTCAATCTGATTGTACATAGCGTTCAGCGCCCCCGACGCAGCAATTCGCGTTTTTCGGTTTCAAACTCGGTGGGCGAGAGAATGCCCCGGTCGCGCAGGTCGGCCAGCCGGGTCAGTTCATCAACGACATTGGGTTGCGCGGGCGCTTGGGGGCGCGGTGCAGCGTAGCTCGCCTCGGGCAGATAGCCAAAGCCCCGTTCGTGATTGTGCTTGGCGTCGAGCATCGCCCGCTTGAAATCGAGGGGTGCCTCGATCCGATCCATCACATTGACGCTTTCATCCGAGGCGGTCAAAATCTCGACGGTGCCGAAGTTCATTATCCGCCCGACAAGACTCTGGCGCAGCTCAACGTCGTTGATCTTCTCAAGCGAGGAGTCAATGACGCGCTTGTTGAGGATGCCCCGGATCTGGATGACGCGGCGGTCGGTGACGATGTACTGCTCGCTCGTCCAGCGGAGGTAGTCCATAAAGCCGCTGATCAGCACGATCACGCTGACCGCGATGCAGATCATCAGGACGAGGGTATTCGCGGTAATTCCGCCAATCTTGAAGTCAGCGTTGGGAAAGGCTATATTCGAGGCAACCCCGGCGGCCACAAGCAACGCGATCATGGTCAATTCGGCGAGGATATTGGCGATCAGGACTGAGATGTGTTGGCGGGCCACATAGAGGATCTGCTCGCCACTGCCAAGCAGGCTGTCGATGTAGGCCATGAATGTCACTCCTTAATCGACGCCCTTAACGTCGTCGAGAAAGGCGACCGACTTGAGATCGCGCTCAAGCAACTGCCGCAGGTAGGCGCGCAGCAGCCGCTCGGCCTCGCCCCGTACCAGGGGCGAGAGACGCAACGGTTCGATCGCCGCAAAGGGTTGGCCTTGCAGATAGCGCAGCAGGCGGAAGACTGGCCCGCCGAGGGCCAGTGCCCCACGGTCGGCCCCACGGTCGCGTGGGCAGAGAACGCCGCCCAGCGCAGGGCTGAAGCGGTCGGCCTCCTCGTCGAGCAGCGCACCGCAGATCGCGCAATGATAGAGGTGTGGTCGGTAGCCGGACAGGTGGAGCAAGCGCAGTTCGTAGGTGCGTAGCACCAGGTCGGGGTTGGCGCTGTGGTTCAGCGCCCCGAAGGTTTCTACGAGTACCGCGAACAGGGGGCGGCTCTCATCCTCTTCCCGCGTAAAGCGGTCGTAGAGCTCGGCGGCGTAGTAGGCGCAGCTCAGGCGGCGCAGGTCGGCGCGTAGCGTGCTATGCCCGTTAATCGTCTGACTCTGGGTGAGCAGATCGAGGTTGCGCCCAACCGCTAAAAGCAGGCTCGCGTGGGTGAAAAGTTCGATGTGGCCCGCCAGTTTGCTCATCGTCTTGCGAACGCCTTTGGCGACTACGCGGCGCTTGCCGCCAGGCGTGGCGAGCAGCAAAAGCCGGTCGGCCTCGCCGAAGTCGCTGCGCCGCAGGATCAGCGCCTCGGCTCTGTAGATGCGGTCACGCATCGGCGCGGTGGTGCCTGGGCGACCAGGCGTAAGCAGCGCGACCCCTTGTGGGTTGCCACGGGGCGACAGCGGCGCGAGTTGTGGGGGCGCGACTCTTCATTGCAGCCTATTATAGCCATAGGGCGGGGGGTTATCAAGGTATCAGGTGTCAGGTGTTAGGTATCAGGTGTCAGGTTGCGTCGTTCGTAGTAGCAATCCTACGCAGGTTGTTTCGCCCCTCGCCCGGTGCCTGAAGCCACGGGCTACGCGGTGCGAAGGCCGCTGAAGCGGCCTGATGAGCCTGCGAAGGCAGGCTTTGCACCTACAGAGCCGGGGACTTTAGTCCCCCGGCGGGCGACGTTGCACCTGCCATCGCTCGGCCTGAAACCTGACACCCGACCCCTGAAACCTCGTCTAGCGCATCAGCAGCGGCGCAAGCGGGATGCTCACGTCGCCGACCTCGTTCATACTGCCGCGCCGGTAACCGGCGAGGTCAAGGGTGATGTGATGGAAGCCAGCGGCGGTGCGAATCTGGCTAACCAGCTCGGCGGCGTGCGCGATGAGGTGGCCCATATCGGCGGGGGCAACCTCGATGCGGGCCAGGTCGCCGTGGTGACGCACCCGAAATTGGCGCAGCCCGAATGCCCAGAGTACCGCTTCGGCGGCTTCCACCTGGGCCAGTTTCTCGGGCGTGATCGGCGTGCCGTAGGGGAAGCGCGAGCCGAGACAGGCGAAGGCGGGCTTATCCCACACGGGCAGATCGTAGCGGTGGGCCAGCGCCCGAATGTCAATCTTGGTCAGGCTCGCCTCTTTGAGCGGTGCCCGCACGCCATGTTCCGCCGCAGCCTGCGCGCCGGGGCGGTGATCGCTCAGGTCGTCGTAGTTCTCGCCGTAGGCGACCCAGGCAAGGCCATACTCGTCGGCAATGGCCCGTAGGCGGGTGAAGAGCATGCTCTTGCAGAAGTAGCAGCGGTTGGTCGGGTTGGCCGCATAGCGTGAATCCGTCACCTCGGTGGTGTCAATGACGAGGTGATTGATCGCCGCCAGACGGGCCAGATCCGCCGCTTGGCGCAGTTCGCGCTGCGGCAGCGAGGGCGAGTTGGCGGTGACCGCCAGGGCGCGTGTGCCCAACACCTCGCGGGCGACCAGCGCCAGCAGCACGCTGTCTACCCCACCCGATAGGCCAATTACCACCCCGCCCATCGCGGCGAGGATCGCCCGCAGGTGGGCTTCCTTTGCGTCGAGCAGCGGGCTATAGAGTGTATCCGGCAACATCCTTTGTCTCCTGCGCGTTGTCGGCGGCGAGGGTGTTGATTAGGCTGGCGGCGTACCCAGCGCCGAAACCATTGTCAATGTTGACCACGGTGACGCCAGCGGCGCAACTGTTGAGCATGGACAGCAGGGCGGCCAGCCCGCCAAAGCTGGCCCCGTAGCCGACGCTGGTTGGCACGGCGATCACGGGGCGGCGCACCAGCCCGCCGACCACGCTGGGCAGCGCACCCTCCATGCCTGCCACCACGATGAGGACGCTGGCCTGTTGCAGCGCCTCAATATGGGCGAGCAGCCGGTGCAGCCCGGCGACGCCCACATCGGCGAGCAGCTCGACGCGGTTGCCCATCACCTCGGCGGTGAGGGCGGCTTCTTCCGCCACGGGCAGGTCGGCGGTGCCAGCGCAGATGACGAGAATGCGGCCTGGGCGTTGCGGCAGCGCCGTTGGCGCGACGACGATGGCGCGGGCCAGCGCGTGGTAGCGGGCGGCGGGCAGCGTGGCGTGTACCAGTTCGTACAGCTCGGGGGTGGCCCGCGTCGCGAGAACCGGGCCGGAACCTGCGGCGAGGCGGGCGATAATCGTGGCGGCCTGGGCGGGCGTCTTACCCTGGCAGAAGACCACCTCGGGGAAACCGGCCCGCAAGGCGCGGTGCGTGTCAAGCTGGGCAAAGCCCAGGTCGTCGAAGGGCAGGTGGCGCAGCGTCGCCAGGGCCGTCTCGACGCCAGCCTCGCCGCGTTGCACCTGTTCCAGCAGCTCACGGAGGGCGTGCTCGTCCATAGGTTACAGCTCGATCACCTGGCCGTCGCGCCCAATCTCGGCCTGACCAGTGAAGCCCCCGGCGCGGATTTCAGCCAGGGCCGCTTCCTCGGGCATCGTCCAGCGCGGGCTATAGTGAACGAGCAGCAGACGCTCGGCGGCAGCAGCAGCAGCGACTTGGCCCGCCTGACGGGGCGTGGTGTGGCCGGTAAATAGCTCAGGGGTCGTCGCCTCGTGGATCAGCACCTGGGCACCTGCGGCCAGCGCGGCGACGGCGGGGCACGGCTCGGTGTCAGCCGAATAGACGAGGGCGCGGGCGTCCGGTGCCTCGAAGCGCAGGGCCAGACATGGCCGACTGTGGGCCGTCAGCGCGGTACGCATCTGCCAGCCATCGGCCAGGGGGAGCGTGTCGCCCGCCGCGATGGGGCACCACGTAGGCGGGATGTGATACTGGACGTGCATCGCCTCGATGGTGGCGCGCAACAGCGCCAGGGTCGGCTCAAGACTATAGATCGGTAGGGGCGTCTCGCGTCCACCCAGGAACATGCTGAAAATCAGGCTCGGCAGACCATTGATGTGGTCGCAGTGGCTGTGCGTAATCACCACCCCGACGAGCGCCTGCGGGTCTACCCCGGCGCGCAACAGGCGCTCGTAGGTGCAGCCCCCGGCGTCAATCAGCAGCGGGCCACCCGGCCCCACCCAGACCATGTGCGTGTGGCCCCGGTCGAGGTCGGGCAGGCCGGTGCCGGTGCCCAAAAGAATCATGTGCGCCATCGTTCGCTCCATTGGTCGTTGCTTCGCGCCCATAATAGCACGCCTGGGCCGGAGGGGCGCAGCATGGGGCAACGTCGTCCGCGCCAGCCCCCGCCCGGTGGCTGAAGCCACGGGCTACGCGGTGCGAAGGCCGCCTGCGCGGCCTCGTGCAGCCCGCGTAGGCGGGCTTTGTAGCTAAAGAGCCGGGGGCTTCAGCCCCCCGGCAGGCGACGGCGCAGCATTGCGCCGCCCCTACGCGGAATCCGCTGGCACGCTTGCGGTGATGCGCGTGCTTCCGGGTGCGCTTTCGATGGTTAGGGCACCGCCGAGGATGGCGAGGATGGTGCCGTGCAGGGCCAGCCCGGCGCCGCCGGTCGCATTGGGGCGAGCGGGGCCGATGCCGACCCCGTCGTCAGTCACCGTCACCTCGACCAGGGGCGGGCCACCGGGGCTGGTGCGGCAGCCCGCCGTC
>CAIWXH010000236.1 GCA_903916565.1 uncultured Oscillochloris sp.
GGCGATAGCGTGATCGTCAGCGGGCCAATCGCCAACCACGGCATCGCGATTATGTCGGTACGCGAAGGGCTGGCCTTCGAGACGGCGCTGGAGAGCGACTCGGCGGCGCTGCACACCATCGTGGCCGGACTGCTCGACACGGTAGGTGCGGCGGTGCATGTGCTGCGCGACCCGACACGGGGCGGGGTCGCCTCGGCGCTGAATGAGATCGCGCAGGCCGCACGGGTCGGGATGCAGCTCGACGAGGCGGCCATCCCGCTCGACGAGGAAGTGCGGGGCGCCTGTGAAATCCTGGGGCTTGACCCGCTCTACGTGGCGAACGAGGGCAAGTTCCTCGCCATTGTCGCCCGCGAGGCGACCGACGCAGCCCTAGCGGCGCTGCGCGCCCACCCCCTCGGGGCCAGGGCCGCCATCATCGGCCACGTGACGAGTGAACACCCTGGGGTCGTCGTGCAGCGCTCGCGCATCGGCGGCAGCCGCGTCGTCGATCTGCTCAGCGGCGAGCAACTGCCAAGAATCTGTTAAGCAAGGTTTCCAGTGCCAGGTTTCGGGTTTCAGTCGAGCGCATCAAAGAGCCCTGCGTGTGCCAAAACGGTACAATATCTGCGAACTTTACCTTAGACAAGGTGCAGCTTTACAGTTTTGGTACTTGCATTGGTTGCTGCTGCGCTTGGCCCGACACCTGAAACCTTGCCTTAGCAACACAAAGGGAGGGCCAAGCCCTCCCCAAGTAACCACAATAGAACCGCCTTGCGCTAAAAGACTTCGCTGTTTCCACCGAAGAAGATTGCCTGCGGCAGCGTCTTTGCATGCTCGATCCAACCCGTAAGCGCCTTGGCCGTGGGCAGTCGCTTGACCAAGCTCAACTCGCTGTTGGCCCGCTGCAACTGGGGCAGCAGCGCTTCGGCAGTACGGAAGGCCAGGTCAGGCACCGTGGTGACCCCCGCAGCCGTGAGCAGATTGGCGTTGGTCCAGGCAACACCGTCTATGCGCTCAAGATCCATCCAGTAGAGGGCCGAAAGCAGCTTGACCGGGTCGATCCCGGTCGCTGCGGTGAGCGCGTCCCGCTCGGCGGGCTGCGCGCCCCGTGCAAGCAGGGTGGCATTGTCGGTGATTCCAACCTCCGCCAACTTTGCGACCAGTTCGGGGTCAATGCCTGTAATCGAGCGAAGCTTCGTGGCGACGCTGACCGCCTCACCGGTTTTGCTGGCCTCACCCTCGCGGATCGAGTCCGTCGTCATGCGCTATCCTCCTAATAACTTACGGCTGTCATTGCACTCGTTGTGCCAGTCACGCTAGCGGCGCTATTGTAGCATGACCGTAAAGGGCGCGAATTGTGACCCACATAGGTCACGCAGACCCGAATTTCATGCCCAGAAAGACCTGTCACCTAGATTTGGCCCCAGTTGCCCACGGGTTGTGCAACAACTCGTGTACGGTCATGCTCTGGGGGCGATAGCTCTGCCTGACCGACCTCGACCTCATTCACTCAGTGCGACCTCGTCGCGGATGAACCCTACCCAGATGGTGCTGCGCGTCGCAGGCGCGGCGAGGAAGCGGGCGTCGGCCCGCAGTCCGGCGACCCAGACGATGGCCCCCGGTGTGACCAAGATCGGCCAAGCGTCGCGCAGCGCACGCGGCACCTTACGGTCAACAAAGAAGTCCTGGAGCTTGCGGCTGCCCACGCCGCCAGCGGGCCGAAAGCGGTCGCCGGGGCGCCGACGGCGCAAGGCCAAGGGGCCGTCGAGCGCCGTAGCATCAAGGGCGACCCACCAGCGGTCTGGCGTGGCGGGCGGCGCGGCCCCAACCACACAGACCCAGCCGCCGAGGGGTGTGGCACCAGGCGCGACGAGGGGCACGGTTGCATCGGCCAACTGCGGCTCGTCAGTGCGGCGGGCGCGGTCGGGGCGAACAAAACGCAGCCCCGCGTGTTCCACCTCCAGACGCAGCGTGCGGCCCAGCGCCAGCGAGCGACCGGGGCGGGCGGCGGTAGCTCGCGCCGCCTCGATCTGCGGCAGGCTCAGCGCGGGCGTGCCCAGGCGAGCAGCAGCGCGGCGCAGGGCGTAGCGCTGCAAGGCCGGATGGAGCGCCTGCCAGCCCTCGCGGCGCAGCATGATGGCGTCGGGGGTTTCGACCGCCAGCCCCGGCCAGACGGCGTCGAGTTGGCCCTGCATAAAATCGTAGTCGTCGGCGCAGACCTGGGCCGTGCGCCCCAGGGCGGCCACAAGTTGCGGGTTCTCGCCAGCCAGGGCTGGCAGCAGACCGCGCACCCGTGTCCGGGCGTAGTGCGGCGAACGGTTGCTCGGGTCATCGGCGGGCGCAAGCCCGTGCTGCGCGCAATAGGCGACAAGTTCGGCGCGTGGTGTGGTCAGCAAAGGGCGCATGAGCGCACAGTTCGCACCGAGGTGCCCAAACGGTGCCCCCCACTCGGCCCATGGCACGACCGCACGCATCCCACGCAACCCAGCGAGACCAGCGCCGCGCAGCAGATGGAGCAGCACCGTCTCGGCCTGATCATCGGCCTGGTGGGCCACGGCGACCGCGTGGGCGCCGAGGGCCAGGGCCGTCGTGGCGAGGAAGGCGTAGCGAGCGCGGCGTGCGGCGGCCTGTAGCCCCTCGCCGCCCGTGCGGGCGAGGGTCGGCACGTCGCGCTGGGCGATGGTGGCGGGCACGCCCCACGCGGCGCACGTCGCGACGACTGCCGCCGCCTCAGCCCGCGCCTGCGCGCCCCGCATCCCGTGGTCGAGGTGCGCGACGTGAAGGGCCGGGCCACCCGCATCGCGTAGCCCACACAGCAGGTGGAGCAGAGCCAGCGAGTCGGGGCCACCCGAGACGGCGACCATGAGCAGGGCGTCGGGGCGTAGCAGCGCCTGGGCGAGGAGGAAGGCGCGAACGCGAGCCTGAAGGGGGTCGAGCATAGCGCGAAATACGTAAGGGCGCAGCATGCTGCGCCCTTACCTACGATACCTGGTGCCGGAGGCGGGGTTCGAACCCGCGACCTAACGATTATGAGCCGTTTGCTCTACCGCTGAGCTACCCCGGCAGACTCGCGGATTTTACCATGCGGGCCAAAGCGCGTCAACTTGACGAGGTTTGGGCCATGGCGGTTGCAACGTCGCCTTTTCCCCCTCTCCCCCGGCCCCTCTCCCACAAGGGGAAAGGGGAGATTCCGCAGCAGGATGTGTTCGGCTCCCCCTCTGCCGCTCTGGGCGAGGTTGGATCCGCCATGGGTTTGGGCCTCCACCACCCCAACGTCGTGGCCCCGCGCCCCGCGTGGTACAATGCCGCCGCTATGTCGCAACCGCTCGTCTAC
>CAIWXH010000237.1 GCA_903916565.1 uncultured Oscillochloris sp.
AGTGACCGACGTGAGCGAGGGAGCCGCGACCTATGTTTTGCTACCAGTGCCAAGAGGCCACGAAGAATGATGGCTGCGTTATCCGTGGGATTTGTGGGAAGGACGAGCGGCTCGCCGCCTTGCAAGACTACCTGCTCTACGCGCTGAAGGGGCTATCCGCCGTCGGGATGCGCGCCCCCGCCGGGGTCAATGACCCCGCCACCGATCTGTTCGTGGCCCAGGCGCTCTTCGCGACGCTCACCAATGTCAACTTCGACCCCGAGCGCATCTTCGCCCTGACCCAAGAGGCGTTCGCCCGCCGCGACACGCTGCGCCCCCGCGTCCACGAGGCGCGCCATGCCGCCGGTCTAAGCTGCCCGACCCCCCTGCACGAGTCGGGCCGCTACCCCGCCGAGGGCGACCTCGACGCCTACGCGGCCCGTGGCGCCGAGGTCGCGCCCGCCGCGCACCCCCACCCCGACGCCGACATCCAGTCCCTGCGCGAGCTGCTCACCTACGGCATTAAAGGGCTGGCGGCTTACTGCGACCACGCTTATGTACTCGATCACGGCAGCCCCGAACTGCTGACCTTCATCCAGGAAGGGTTAGCCGCCACCCTCGACGATACGCTGGGCGTCAGCGAATTGGTCGCCCTCTCGCTGCGCTGCGGCGCCCTCGGCGTCGGCGCGATGGCCCTGCTCGACGCGGCCAACACCGGGCGCTTCGGCCACCCCGAGCCGACGCAGGTCAGCCTGGGCGTGCGCGCCGGTGCCCCCGGCATTCTGGTCAGCGGCCACGACCTGCTCGATCTGTACGAAGTGTTGCAGCAGACCGTCGGCACCGGGGTGCTGGTCTACACCCACGGCGAGCTGCTGCCCGCCCACGCCTACCCGGCCTTTAAGGCGTTCCCGCATCTGGCGGGCAACTACGGCGGCGCTTGGTGGGAGCAGCAGCGCGACTTTGCGGCCTTCAACGGCCCCATTCTGGTGACGACGAACTGCATCCAGACGCCCCGCGAAAGCTACAGCGAGCGGCTCTACACCACCGGCATGGTCGGCTTCGCGGGTGTCGCGCACATCGGCGAGCGCGCCCCCGGCGGCCAGAAGGATTTCAGTGCGCTGATCGCGCAGGCGCAGGCCAGCCAGCCGCCGCTTGAGCTGGAGACGGGCAGCGTGCTGGTCGGTTTCGCCCGCAAGGCGGTGCTGGACAACGCCGAGGCGGTGCTGGCCGCCGTGCAGAGCGGCGCGCTCAAGCGCTTTGTGGTGATGGCGGGCTGCGACGGGCGCCACAAAGAGCGTGAGTACTTCACTGAGGTGGCGCAAGCGCTGCCCCAAGACGCGATCATCCTGACGGCGGGCTGCGCGAAGTACCGCTACAACAAGCTCAATCTGGGCACCTTGGGCGGGCTGCCCCGCGTGCTTGACGCCGGCCAGTGCAACGACTCGTACTCGCTGGTTGCGGTGGCGCAGGCGCTGGCGGCGGCGGTGGGCGCCGCGCACATCAACGACCTGCCGATCTCGTATGACCTTGGCTGGTACGAGCAGAAAGCGGTGCTGGTGCTGCTGTCGCTGCTGCACCTCGGGGTGAAGGGTATTCGGCTTGGGCCGACGCTGCCCGCGTTCCTGTCGCCGAACGTGACGGCGCTGCTTGTGCAGGCGTTCGACCTCAAGCCGATTGGCACCGCCGAGGCTGACGTGGCGGCGATGATGGTTGGGGCGTAGGGGACGAATCGTTGGGGCGGCCACAAGGGCCGCCCCAACAACATCACCCCACCAGCCCGACCGCGTGCGCGTACTGCGTGCCGATGCTTTCATCGCTGCTGACCCGCATCTGAAGGTCGCGCAGCAGACCGTCCTCGACATCGTAGATCCAGCCATAGACCACAATCTGCTGCCCGCGCAACCACGCCTGCTGCACGATGGTGGTCTGGCTAACGTTCACCACCTGCTCGATCACGTTCAGCTCACACAGGCGCTGCTCCTCCTCCGCAGAGTCGCGACAGGCGGCGAGCAGCGCCACGTGCTTGCGGCGCACATCCTGCACGTGTTGCAGCCAATTGTCGATCAGGCCAAGCTGGTGTGAGTGCAGCGCCGCGTGGACGCCGCCGCAGCGGTAGTGACCACAGACAATAATGTGCTGAATCTGAAGCACCTCAACGGCGTACTGGAGTACCGAGAGACAACTGAAGTCGGTGTGGGCGACAATGTTCGCCACATTGCGATGGACGAACATCTCACCAGGCAGCAGGCCCACCAGTTGCGTCGAGGGCACGCGGCTGTCCGAGCAACCAATCCAGAGATAGGCGGGCGTCTGCTGCGCCGCGAGGCGCTGAAAAAACCCAGGGTTCTGGGTACTCACCGTGGCGGCCCAGGTGCGATTGTTCGCCAGCAGCTCCTCGACCGTACGCATAGAGTGCCGATCTATAAAAGATGCGGTGTGCGCCACCAAGCGCACACCGCATCCCTTGAGACAACTCCACAGCTCCACAGCTCCACAGCTCTACAGCTCCACAGCTCCACAGCTCCACAGCTCCACTTGGCCTCAGCGCTGCTCAACCGGCACATAGTCGCGGCGGGCGGCTCCCAGATAGACCTGGCGCGGGCGCATGATCTTCTGCTCATCGTCGCCAAGCATCTCGACCCACTGGGCCAGCCAGCCCGAGGCGCGGGGGATGGCAAAGAGGAAGGGGAAGTACTCGATGGGGAAGCGCAGCGCCTGGTAGATCAGGCCGCTGTAGAAGTCCACATTGGGGTAGAGCTTCCGCGAGATAAAGTACTCGTCCTGAAGCGCAATCCGCTCAAGCTCGACCGCGATCTCAAGCATCGGGTTGCTCTCGGTCGCCTCGAACACCTCGTAGGCCACCTTGCGGATAATCTTCGCACGCGGGTCGTAGTTCTTATAAACCCGGTGGCCGAAGCCCATCAGGCGCCCGTCGCCGTGCTTCACCTTCTCGATGAAAGCGGGGACATTCTTAACGTGGCCGATCTGCTGAAGCATCCGCAGCACGGCCTCGTTGGCGCCGCCGTGGAGCGGGCCGTAGAGCGCCGCCGCCGCCGCCGAGAGCGCACAGTAGGGGTCGGTGTGGCTAGAGCCGACGCCGCGCATCGTCGCCGTCGAGCAGTTCTGCTCGTGGTCGGCGTGCAGAATAAACAGCACGTCAAGCGCCTTCGCCAGCACCGGGTTGACCTCGTAGTCGCGCTGGTTCATGAAGTCCATCATGTAGAGCAGGTTCGCGGTGTAGCTGAGCGAATTGTCGGGCTGGTTGAAGGGGCGCCCAATGCGGTGCCGATAGGCGAAGGCCGCGATGGTCGGCACCTGGCCCAAGATGCGCCAGATCTGCTTCTCGCGCACATCGGGGCTGTTGATGTCCTTGGCCTCGGGGTAGAGCGTAGACATCGCAGCGACGGCGCTGACGAGGATGCCCATTGGGTGCGCGTCGTAGCGAAAGGCGTGGATCTGCTCGACCAGGCTATTGTGCAGGAACAAGTGCCGACTGATGCGGTAGCTCCACTTGTCCAGCCGCTCTTTGGTCGGCAGCTCGCCGTAGAGCAGCAGGTAGGCCACCTCAAGATAGGTGCTGTGCTCGGCCAGTTGCTCGATGGGGTAGCCGCGATACTCCAGAATGCCTTTGTCGCCATCAATGTACGTGATCGTACTCTTACACTCGGCGGTGTTCATATAGGCCGGGTCGTAGGTCATCAGGCCAAAATCGTCCGGTGCCGTCTTGATCTGGCGAAAATCAAGCGCCCGCACCGTGTTCTGCTCAATCGGAATCTCGTAGGTCAGGCCGGTCCGATTATCGGTGACCGTGAGCGTATCCTTGCCCATCGTAGCTGCTCCTTTGCACGGTCAGGCAGATGCCTGAGCGATAGGTGGACGGGGATTGCGAGCCGGAACCGTGGTTTTAAAGCAGCTTGATCGTTTGGGTGACAGCTCCACAGTTCTACAGCTCTACAGACGGTCGTGTGGAGGTGTGAAGGTGTGGAGAAACGGTCAAGCTGGAATGGCCGCTTCTGAAACATTCCCAATGCAGCGACCCGTGTGCTGTGGGCTGGCCCTTGCCCGGGCTGGCCCGTTCACCGGCTCTTAATGAAGTATAGCGCGTTGAGGTACAGGTGATCATGGCGGGTTGTGCGTGGCGGTTGCAACGTCCTGTTGCCGCGCCAGCCCTCACCCCCCAGCCCCCACTCCCAAAGCGGGAGAGGGGGAGCAGAACGCATCCTGCTGTGGAATCTCCCCTCTCCCCGTGAGGGAGAGGGGCCGGGGGTGAGGGGTAAAAGGCGACGTTGCACCCGCCCTGCGGGCGTAGCCCCAACTTTTGCCAGCGGCCGCGCTGCGTGTTATCATGCCAGGACGTTTTTGGCGCATACTTTGGGGGAGCGCAATGGCGCAGATTTCGGCCAGTCGGCGAGCGGCACTTCGCGCAGAGTTGCTCGGCCTGCTGCGTGGCCTGAAGGCCGACACCATCGAAGCCCGCATCGACGAATTGCTGTCCACTGTGCTTGGGGAAGCGCCGATCACGTCCACGCTGCCGCTTGAGGAAGAGCGTGAGGACGATGATCGCCGCGTGGTCGTCACTGGAATCGGGGTCGTTTCGCCTTTTGGGATTGGCCTCGCGCCTTTTTGGGACGGGCTGGCGGCGGGACGCAGCGCGATCAGCCGCATCACCTGTTTCGACCCAAGCCCCTACCCCGCGCAGATCGCTGGGCAGATCCCTGACTTTGTGCCGCAGAACTTCATGGATTTCAAAGAGGCCCGGCGGATGTCACGCTCAAGCCAACTGGCGGTGGCGGCGGCTCGCATGGCCGTCGAGTCCGCCAACCTACGCATTGATGCGGGCACCTGTGAGGAGATCGGTGCCCTGGTTGGCTGCGGCACCATCTCGATGCCTGATGTTGAGCAGGCCGTGACGACGCTGGTTGAGCGCGGCGGGATGAAGATTAGCCCCTTTTTCATCCCGGCGGCGATCCCGCACATGCCGGCGGCCCAGGTGGCGATCCAGCTTGGCCTGCGCGGCTACATTTCAGCGACCAGCACTGCCTGCGCGGCTGGCGCCCAGGCGATAGGCGAGGCTGCCGAGGTTATTCGGCGCGGCGACGCCGAGGTGATGCTGGCCGGCGGTGCCGAGGCACCGATTACGGCCCTTAGTCTGGGCGCCTTCTGCGTCATTCGGGCGCTCAGCACCCAGAGTAACGCCCAGCCCACCACCGCCTCACGCCCTTTCGACGCCCGCCGCGATGGCTTTGTCCCTAGCGAAGGTGCCGCCATCCTCGTCCTCGAACGCCTGAGCAGCGCCCGCCGTCGTGGCGCAACCATCCTCGCCGAGATCGCGGGCTACGGTGTCGCTGCTGATGCCTACCACGTCACCGCGCCTGACCCCAACGGCCACGGTGCCGCCCGTGCGATGCGCCGGGCACTGGCGAGCGCGCACCTCGGCCCCCAGCAGGTTGACTACATCAACGCCCACGCCACCTCGACCCCGGCGGGTGATCTGGCCGAGACCCAGGCGATCAAGCAGGTTTTTGGCGAGTACGCCCACAGCGTGCCGATTAGCGCCAATAAGTCAATGATCGGCCACCTGACCGGGGCCGCTGGCGCTGTCGAGTCTGCCGCGACCATCCTCGCCCTGCGCCACGGGCTCATTCCGCCCACGATTAACCAGGAAGAGCCAGACCCCGCGTGCGATCTCGACTATGTGCCCAATGTCGCCCGCCCCGCCAACCTTGAGGTCGCGATCTCGAACTCGTTTGGCTTCGGCGGCGTCAACGCCGTGCTGGTCTTTCGCCGAATCTGAGCATAGCCGAGAGCCGAGAGCCGAGAGCCGAGAGCCGAGAGCCAATAGCCGAGAGCCGAGAGCCGAGAGCCGATAGCCCACCGCCGCCGACTATCTTTAGTGCGGCGGTGCGCGCCTCGCGCAGAGAGGTTTGAGGATGAACTGGGGCATTACCGGCCACACGTGGGCTGTCAGCCAGCTTCAGCACAGCCTTCAGGTGGGCACCGACGCGCAGGCGTATCTGATCAGCGGGGTCGCCGGGATCGGCAAGGCGCTGCTCGCCCTGCGTCTGGCCCAGGCGCTTAACTGCGAGGGTAGCCCTGGCGAGCCGTGCCTGACCTGCCGCGACTGTAAGCGCATCGAGCGCGGCAGCCACCCCGATGTGCGAATCGCCGGGATGACCAGTCAGGCTGTCGGCCTCAAGCCCGACGAGGCCGCCCGCCAGAAGGAGCTGAAGATCGCCACCGTGCGCGCCTGGCAGCACGACATCGCCCTGCGCCCGTACGAGGCCCGTCGCCGCGTCTTCATCCTGCACGACGCCGAGCGGCTGAACGAGGAAGCCTCGAACGCGATGCTCAAGACGCTGGAAGAGCCGCCGTCCTACGCGACGCTTATTCTGGTCGCCAACAGCACCGACTTGCTGCCCACCATCGTCTCGCGCTGCCGCGTCTTGCGCCTGCGCCCGCTGCCCCGCCGTCAGGTGCAGGCGGCCCTAGTCGCCCGCGAGGTGGTCGAGGCCGAGGCCGCTATGCTCGCTGCCTGGAGCGGCGGGCGCATCGGCTGGGCCTTTGGTATGCTTGACCGCCCCGATGAGATCGCCCGCCGCGATGAGCAGATCGCGGCGCTGCTGGCGCTTCACCAAGGCGAAAGCGGTGCTGGGATGCGCTGGGCCGAGCAGCGGGCGAAGGAGTATCGCGGCGGCGAGCAGGAGCTGGTCTTCGCTTGGCTTGAACTGTGGCAGGGCTGGTGGCGCGATGTGCTGCTCACCGCCGCCGGCTGCCCCGAGGGCGTGGTCAACATTGACCGTCGCCGCGAGCTTGAGCAGAGCGCCGCCCAGCATCCGCTGCCCAACGCTTTTAGCTTCGCCACGCGCATTGGGCAAGCAGCTCAACAGCTTCGCGAAAACGGCAACCCCCAACTCGTGCTCGAAAGCCTCGTGCTGCACCGCCCGTAGGGGCGCGGCGGCGGGGGCGCGGCGGCGGGGGCGCGATGCAGTGCGAAGGCCCAATCAGGGCCAAGGGCGCGGCGAACGAGGGCAGCGGGCCAGCGTGAAGCACCGGAACCGAGGCGACGAACGGTACCGCCTGAAGCATGTCCGGCGCTCGGTCGCGAGGAAGCTGCCGGTCTGCGTATCGAGCAGGTCGAACTCTAGCAGGTAATGCGGGAGATCGGTGTAGAAGCTGGAGTGCTTGCCGTAGCACCACTCGCCGTAAAGCACATATAGCAGTCCTCTACGGATTATTGAATCCGGGGGACTAAAGCCCCCGGCTCTTGATTTGCGAAGCCTGCCTTCGCAGGCTATCCAGGCCGCGCAGGCGGCCTTCGTAACCGTAGCCGGGGACTTCAGCCCCCCGGCAGGCGCTCAACAACCCGGCTAGGATTGCTATAGCAGTCGCCGAGCAGCGCCCAGAGGTCGGCGGCGTGCGCGGCAGCCCAGCCCTTGAGCTGATCAAACGGGCGCTCACGTGGCCCGCCGGTGAGGTAGTGCCCACGACATCTGAAGGCGCAGGCGCCCGTCGCGGTCGAAGCTGACGCCGCAATTCGCGCCGTCCAGCTTCTCCTCGACCACAAGGTGATGACCGGCAAGCGCGGCCCAGGGGACGGTCACCGGGTCGTCGTCGGCCTGAAGTCCCGAGCCTTCGATGTGGTGGGTGCGGGGGTATTTGAGGATGGGCGTCATCAGGGGGCGACCTTTCGGCCTAATCCGACTGGCTGCGCCGCCGCATGATAGCACGCGCTGTATGGATGCTTGAGCTTGGACAAGGCTGAGGCTTGTTTCAGAATCAGCGGTTCTGGCTTGACCGTTCGTAGTTTGGGCTTTAGCCCATTGCAATGGGCTATACGCGGCTGAAGCCGCTACTACGAACCACGCAGGCTGCGCCAACGCTGAACGGATGCGCGGTCGCTGTGGTAGGATCAGTCCTAGATTTTTGGTGAAACCACAGGAGGCGTTATGCGCGTCCGCGATGCCTATACGAACTGGTCAACGACCTACGATACCGACAGAAATCTCACCCGCGACCTAGACCAGGATGTGACGCAGGCCATTCTGGGGCATCTGCGGGTAGCTCGGGTGATCGAGTTGGGCTGCGGCACCGGCAAGAACACGGCGCTACTTGCCGTGATCGGGGCGCAGGTGCAGGCCCTCGATTTCTCCGGGGGGATGCTAGAGCGGGCTAGGGCGAAGATCCAGGCGCCCAACGTGACCTTCACCGTCGCTGATCTGACGCGGCCCTGGCCGTGCGCCGATCAGTCGGCTGATCTGGTCGTCGGCAACCTGGTGATCGAGCATATCGCCGACCTCAGCTTCATCTTCGCCGAGGCGCGCCGCTGCCTCGCCCCAGGCGGCCAATGCTTCCTGTGCGAACTTCACCCGGCCAAGCAATACCACGGTCTCCAGGCCCACTTCACCCGTGACGAGGGGCAGGTCGTCATTCCGGCCTTCGTCCATCATCTCAGCGACTACCTGGGCGCCGCCGAGGCCCATGGCTTCACGCTGCGGCAGCTTCGCGAGTGGTGGCCCACGCCCGAGCGCACCAGCGCGCCGCTGCTCGTTTCGTTCCTCTTCGGCGTCTGATTGCGTGCAGGTGGCGCCACATTCAGTAGCCACCGAGCAGCCGAGGAAGCGCACAACCCAATGTCACGTCTGTCCAAGGGGTACGCCATTGCCATCGTCGGGATCTGCATCTGGTCGCTGACGGGTGTCCTGATCAGCTCGCTCATCACGACCTACCACCTCCCGGCGCTGACGCTGGCGTTCTGGCGCAACCTGCTGGTCTGTGTCGCGCTCGTCCCCGTCCTCCTGGTGTTCCGCCCCGCGCTGCTGCGCCTCAACGGCGCGCACGTCGGCTTCTATCTAGTCTACGGCTGCCTGCTTGCCGTGTTCAACGCCGTCTGGACGCTCTCGGTTCAGGCGAATGGGGCCGCCGTCGCAACGGTTCTCGCCTATAGCTCCGCCGGGTTCACCGCTATCCTGGCGTGGTGGCTGTTCAGAGAACCCCTGGGCCTTGCGAAGATCCTCGCAATCGCGCTGAGCCTGAGCGGGTGCGTGCTGGTCTCGGGGGCGTACCGTGCGGAGCTGTGGGCGCTGAATTTTCTGGGCGTGTCCACCGGGCTGTGGTCAGGGCTTCTGTTCGCGATCTACACGCTGTTGAGCAAGGAGGCGGCGCGGCGCGACCTCAACGTGTGGACATCGCTGCTGTACTCGTTCGCCTTTGGCTCGCTCGTGCTGCTGCTCTTCAATCTCATCCCTGGGCTGCCAGGGGCCGCCGGTTCGCTCGTGGCGCTCCAACCAGACCTGCCGCTCGACGGGTGGCTGCTCCTGATCATGCTCTCGGTTGGGCCGACCCTGCTTGGCTTTGGCCTCTACACCCTGGCGCTGCGCTACCTCCCCGCCAGCATCGCGAACCTCCTCGCGACCATGGAGCCGGCCCTGACCGCAGTTGAGGCTTATGTGCTGCTGCATGAGTCCATGAGCGGCGTCCAGATCATCGGCGGCCTGATCATCGTCTCGGCGGTTCTCATCGTCCAGATGGAACGAGCGCCGCCCGAGGCGCTTCACCAGCCGCCCCGCAAGCTCCGCGAGCCTGCCTGATGGCGCGTATGCTCAGGGCGATGAGCGTGGCACATCCTCATCGTCGCCGGGGGGCAAGTGCAGCCCCGCCCACGTGGCAAGGACGCGGCGCAGGCGATGGCTCAGATCCGGGGCGTAGGCCGCAAAGTCGCGTAGACTCCCCGCCGTCAGCCCGTGGTCAGCGGCCTGCCGACAGAGCTGTTCCAGCAGCGCACGCTGCGCCATCGCAAAGCGCGGCAATGGCGCACCATGCAGGTGCGCCAAGAGCGCTCCGACCTGCTGGGCACGCTCCCGCGCCAGCGCGTCCCGGCGCAATTGCGCGGCCTGCCGCTCCGCCGCATCCAGCGCCGCGATCTGCGCGTCTTCGCACACATCGGCACCCCAGCGGTCGCACATCGGCGCGAGCGGGCGCGGCCCCTGGTCTTCCAGCCAGCCCGCGATGAGCAGTGGCGTATCGTAGGCGTCGGTGATCTCAAGAGCGAAGGCGCGATCCGCACCGCCCACGAGGGCGGCGATGCGCTCGCCCAACCAGGCGTGGATCGTCTCGTCCAACCGCTCATCCCAGGTCTGCGGCAAAAACCCCACGCCGGAAGTGTAGGTCGCCACCGTCTCCCCCGTCGGTGCATCCAGGAGATCCGCGACCGTCCACGAGGCCGGGTACGGCGCGTTGGAGGCGACCGGGAAGACCGAGACATCGTTGCCACAGTGTTCCACGCGCTCGTCGTAGCGTGGCGTGGTCAGGACGATCCGCACACAGGCACGGGTGAACATCTCGTTCAGCGCCGACTCTGCCTCGGCGAAGCAGGCGTGGAACAGGGCCACCAGCGCGGCGTGTTCCGCCACGGTGAGGCCGTCCGGCGGCGTCAGCGGAAGATCGAGCGGGGTGGACAGGGGCATGGCCTGCGTCATGGTCGTACCTCGTGCGCCCGCGCCGCCCGCCTCACGGCGTTGTGGGGGCAGGGTTGGGCGATGCCTCATACATGCACCGGGGTGCCTCTTGAGGAGCTAACGAGAGCTTTGCAGAATTATTCCGCACAAAAAAGCTAACCGTCATTTGTGGCATGATACGCATAGATCTCCGCAATCAAAGCACAGAAAACGGTCAGCGACGCCCAGTATACCACCAGGGTCTCGCGCCGGTGTCCGCGATCTGCCCGCCGTGCCACCGCTCGTGCCGGTCCTCGTCGGCAGTTTCTTGCCGCCCATCCTCGCCTGGGTCGAGACGCGCATCGCTCGTTCCGTGCTGGCCCCTCGTGCCGCTCGGGCTCCGGCACGACCCGTCCGCCGTGGTGACCGCCTGTGCGGGCTTTCGCGCCGCCCCGGATGGCCCCGGCGCCCCATGCACCTTCACCATCGCGCAGCTTGTCCGTGCCGAGATTGTTCGCGCCTGGGCCGATTCCTGTTCCGACCGCGATTTGGAGAAGTTCCTGCCCCGCGACCTCGTGGTGCGCTGGTTCGTCGGCATGTCCCTCGTCGGCCCGACGCCCGACCACAGCACCCTGAATTGCTTTCATGCCTGGGTCACGGAACATGCCCCCGACGCCTGGTTCCGCGCTGTGTTGGCCTTCCTCCGGCACCATCGCCCTGTTGGCCTACAGCATCCCCATCTATAGCAATCCCATCCGGGTTATTGAATCCGGGGGGCTGAAGCCCCCAGCTCTTGATCTACGAAGCCTGCCTTCGCAGGCGCATCTAGGCCGCGCAGGCGGCCTTCGCACCGCGTAGCCCGTGGCTTCAGCCACCGGGCGGGCGCTCAACAACCCCTGTAGGATTGCTATATCTGAACTGGCGCAATCGGCGCCGTGGTCAAGGCGAGTACACCACCGCGAAGACGGCGCTCTGGCACCTGGGGCGCTGGGCACCGGCGGTGAATGTGGTGGCAATCATCTGGGTGGCGGTGATTACGGTGATCTTTAGCCTGCCACCGAATGAGTTGGTACTCTGGACGTTCCTGCTGCTCAGCGGCGGGCTGACGCTCTACTGGTTTGGCTACGCCCGCCGTCACTTCACCGGCCCGACGCCGCTCGACGAGGCTGAGCTACGCCGAATCGCGCATGATCTGGCGGCGCTCGCCGAAGGCAAGCCCGAGGTCGCGCCCGTCTAACCGTGCGGTAAAAAAAGACAGGGCACGGGAGAGAAACTCCCGTGCCCCGTTTCGTTTGGCGTCGGGGCACCGTATGCTGCGCCCGTACGGTTCGCCTCGTGGATGACCAGGAGCCGTAGCCGCCTGCCGTAGAGACGCCCCGCCGGGGCGTCTCTTGGGTTTCTCCTATATACTTACGTAGGATGTTCCCTCTTTCTAGCTAAGACAAGGTTCGCGGCTACTGTACCGTTTGCGACGTTTGTAGTAGCGGCTTCAGCCGCGTCAGAGTAGGGGGCTGAAGCCCCCACTACAAACGGTAAACCTGAAACCTTGTCTAAAGGCGAAACACCGTGAGCGAACCTGCTGACCTAGAGTTCAGCTTGCGCCGCAAAGATGCGGCTCGCTACACCGTTGATCTGGTCTTCAGCCAGCCCGGCAGCGAGGCCGATGTCCGCCCGCTTGGCCAGCAGGTGGTTAGCGTCACCTTCGATCCGGATCGGCTCATGACCTTCGGGCTTGACCCCGTGGCCTACGGGCAGGCGCTCAGTGCCATGCTCTTCGCCGACCCTGCGCTGCCAACCGCCTTCGCGCAGTGCGCCGCCGCCGCCCAGAGCCAGGGGCTCGCCCTGCGGTTGCGCTTGGCGATTGCTCCCGATGTGCCTGAGTTGCACCCGCTTCGCTGGGAGACGTTGCGCCATCCGCAGACCGACCAGCCCCTGGCGCTCAGCGAGCAGATTATCTTCACCCGCGCCTTGGGCAGCACCGATTGGCAGCCAGTGACCCTGCGCGCCAAAGGCGACCTCCGCGCCCTCGTCGTTATTGCCGCGCCTGAAGGGCTAGAGCGCTTCAACCTGGTGCCGATTGACCCCGCAGCCGAGCGGCAGGCCGCCCTGACTGGCCTCAGCGACATCCCCACGACGGTGCTGGCGGACTCTGGGCAGGCGAGTCTGTCGGCGATGATCACCCAGCTTCGCGACGGCTACGACATTCTCCATCTGGTCGCCCACGGGGTGTTTGTTGATGGCGAGCCGTATCTCTTCCTCGACGATGGGTTGGGCCAGGTCGCCCACGTCCACGGCGCCGACCTTGTGACGTGCCTCGCCGATCTGCCAAGGCGCCCGCGCCTGCTGCTGCTGTCAAGCTGCCAGGGCGCAGGCGACGGGAGCCGCAACGCGCTGGCGGCGCTTGGCCCGCGTATGGCCGCCGCCGGCATCCCCGCCGTGATCGCGATGCAGGGTCTGCTCAACGTCGCGACCAACGCGCTGTTTGTCCCGGCCTTCTTCCGCGAGTTGCGCCGCGACGGGCGCATTGACCGGGCACTCGCCGCCGCACGCCAGAGCGTGCGCGAGCAGCCC
>CAIWXH010000238.1 GCA_903916565.1 uncultured Oscillochloris sp.
ATATAGCAATCCTACAGGGGTTGTTGCGCGCCCGCCCGGTGGCTGAAGCCACGGGCTACGCGGTGCGAAGGCCGCCTGCGCGGCCTGGACGAGCCTGCGAAGGCAGGCTTCGCCGATCAAGCGCCGGGGACTTCAGTCCCCCGGATTCAATGACCCGGATAGGATTGCTATATCTGGTCAAAAATGGCGTCGGTTTCGGGGATTTTTTGGAGGGTTTCGCTTTGGCGACGGTGGTTGGGTGATAGCCCAACGTGTTTCAACTTGGTCAGAATGGTACGCACGGTCGGCAGTTCCGCAATGCCGGATGTTTTAATTTTTCCGCTTCCCTCACTCAATAAGACGGTGAGCCGGCACGAGCCATAGAAAGGATGGGGGCCGTGTAGCGCGCGTCAATGCGGTGCGCGTGCGTGGCTTTCAGGTCGCTGACCGAGTCCCGGCGCTCAAACAGGTCGGGAAGGCCCCGCAGGGCAGCCAGTTTCCATGCTCGCAGCGACCTCAAGCTCAGCGGCGAGCTGGTTGAGGGTCTTGGTCTCCTTCAGCAGCTCCAGGACGGCCTGAGCTTTGAAGCTCGCAGTGTAAGACTTTTTCATACGCCTATTGTACGGAACCTTGACCGCTTGAGTATCTAGATTATGGGCTCCAATACCCCCGCTTGGGGCAAACGCAGACCGCCGATGCGGTACTGCATCAGCGACGGCACGGCGGGCAGATCGCGGGCCACGGCGCGTAGGACGGGTGGTATACTGGGCCGCGCTCACCGTGTTCAGGGTCTTGGTTTTGTGTCTGCTCGGAGCATGTCACATTCGAAACAGTTTCAGGCGATCATTCAACTGCTGAAGGCCACGTACGCTCACCGAATGCTTTTTGGGCTACGGTCACTGATCAGACCACGCTGCTAGATTGACGAGGATCGCGTGACCCAGCCGAACATAACGCTTTTTCAGGCGCTGCTTGATGCGCTTCAGCGTGCAGGTACCTACAATCGCAATGACCAAGCTGCGCCTGCGGCGGTACTCTGGCCCGATAAAGAATGCTTGTGGATGCCGCTGCTGCCGCGTCTGCGCGCCCAGTTGCCGCTGCTCACCTTTGGCCCCTACGCGCCCGCGCAGCGCAGCGGCCCCGCGTACTGGCTGCGCTGCATGCTCGCCCGCACGCTTGACGACCGCTTGCCCGCAGGCGTCGCGCCGATCATCTATTTGCCAGGGGTGAGCAAGCAAGACCTCCGCGCCGTTGACGAATGCCCGCGCCCGCTACAGCCCATCGCCGAATTGCAGTACCGTGGGCTGATCTGGACGCAGCGCAACGGGCGCGAGTGGACGCCGACGAGCTTCTTGCAGGCCGCCGAGGGCATGAACATCGCGCTTGCCGCCGACAGCGCGACCCGCGAGGCGCTGCAACGGGCGCTGCCACGTCTGCTTGACGAGCCGGTGGCGCAGTTGCGGGCCGCTGCGCCATTGCGCGCCGAGTTCTTCGACGCTTTGCTGGCCCCCGACCCGCCGCGCAACTTATTGCTCTGGCTCGACAACCCCAGCGCCTTTCGGCAGCGGAGCGACGTGAGCGCCTGGACGGCCTTTTGCACCCAGGCCCAACGCATCTACGGGGTTAATCCCGAGCTAGACGGCCAACTCAGCGCCGCCGCCCGTCTGGGCGAGCGCCAAGGCGCATGGGCGCAGGTCTGGGCGCGTTTCGCCGAAGCCCCGGACGGCTACCCGAACTTGCCCGAACTGCTACGCCGCGCCCGCCCGGCGCAGCTTGCCATGTTCGATACCCAAGCGACGTGGCCGCAAGATAGTGAGGCCGAGGAGCAGAAGCTGCGTGAGCGCCTGAGCGCCTTGCCGACGCTGCACGCTCCCGAGGCGCGGGCGGCATTGGGGCAGCTTGAGCGTGAACACAGCGGGCGGCGCACGTGGGTCTGGGCGCGCCTGGGCCAAAGCCCGCTGGCCGTCGCTTTGGCGGCATTGCAAGATCTTGTCACCTATACGGCGCTGCCGCTGCACGGCAGCCTGGTGGAAATCACCGAAAGCTACACCGGCTACGGCTGGCGTGCCGATGCCGCCGCGCTCAGTGCGCTGGCGTGCGTCGAACATGCGGCTGATCTGGCAGCGGTGAGCGCCGCGCTGCGGGCGGTCTATCAGCCTTGGCTTGAGCAGGGCGCTCGTGCGTTTCAGGCGGCGTACACGCCAGATGCAACGCGGGCCACCATGCCTCCGGCGGAAGTCACCCCCGGCACCTGCATCCTCTTCTGTGATGCGCTGCGCTACGACTTGGCGCAGCGGTTAGCCGACGCGCTTCAGCAGCAAGGGCTAAACTGCACGGTGCAGACCGCATTGGCCCCGTGTCCTGCGATTACGCCGACGGCCAAGCCCGCCGTCGCGCCGGTGGCCGACCAATTCACCGGCACGGGCGCACACGAGCTAACCCCGCTGCTCAAAACACGCGGCACACCGGCCAGCGCCGCCATTCTTTCAGCCGAACTGGCCCGTAGCGGCTTCCAGATCCTAACTGGCGCGGCCACAGGCGATCCCAGCGGGCGGGCGTGGGGCGAGTTGGGTGCCATTGACAGCTACGGCCACCAGCACGGCGCCAAGCTGGCGCACCATGTGGCCGGCGAACTGCGCGCCTTGGAGCGCCGAGTCGTAGAGTTGCTTGAAGCAGGCTGGCAACAGGTCGTCGTGATCACCGACCACGGCTGGCTGCTGCTGCCCGGCGGGCTGCCCAAGGTTGAATTGGCGGAACAAGTGACCGTTGTGCGAAAGCCGCGCTGCGCCCGCCTGAAACCACTGGCGGCGACCGACCAGCGCACGGTGCCGTGGTTCTGGGATGCCGCCGTGCAGATCGCGGTGCCGCCAGGAATTGCCTGCTACGAGGCTGGTCACGAATACGCCCACGGTGGCCTTAGCCCGCAAGAGTGTTGTCGCCCCACGCTGGTGGCGACACGAAGCGGCGGCGGCACCGTCGCCCACATCACGCGCATTGAGTGGCGTGGGCTGCGCTGCACCGTCATGGTCGCGGGCGGCACCGCAACCATGCGGCTTGATCTGCGCCGACGCGCCGCTGATGCCGATAGTTCGCTGGTCGCCGCAGCACGCGCACCGGGCAGCAGCGGCAGCGTGGCACTGCTGGTTGAAGATGAAGACCGCATGGGCGAAAGCGTCCTGGTGGTGCTGCTTGGCGAGGACGGCGCGGTGATCAGCCAGCGGGCGACAACCGTGGGTGGGGCTTAGTACAGCTTCCTGGAAAGCCCTTGCCGGTTGTTGTGGAGGCGTGGAGGTGTGGAGGTGTGGAGGTGTGGAGGTGTGGAGGTGTGGAGGTGTGGAGGTGTGGAGGTGTGGAGGTGTGGAGG
>CAIWXH010000239.1 GCA_903916565.1 uncultured Oscillochloris sp.
GGCACAGCTTCGGCGGCTACCTGACGCAACTCTACATAACGGGAGTGCTGGGTGCCGTGCCGCCCCTCGCGGGTGCCGTGTTGGTCTGTAGCTCGCCCGTGAACATCACGCGCTACTTTATGACGCGCCGCACGCCGCCCGAGGCGAAGGTTGACCCACGGGCGATGCTGCGCTTTGAGCCAGCGACGATGCAGCGGCTGCTCTTTCGCCCAACGCTCGCGCCCGACGTGTTGGCGCGTTACCTCAGCCAAATGGTGCCCGAGCCGCCCCTGGTGGCGCTGCAAAGCATGGTGCTGCGGCCCAGGCCAAAAGCGAACCGCACACCGCTGCTCGTGATCGCCGCCGAACGCGACATGGTCTTCGACCTCAAGACGCAAGGCGTCACCGCCGCAGCCTACGGTGCTGAACTGGTCGTCGTGCCCGAGGCAGCCCACGACCTGATGTTTGACCCCAATTGGCCTATCGCCGCCAAGGCCATCGAGCGCTTCGTGGCGCGGGTTGCGCCGTAGGCGAGGGTTCAGGTACTAGGTTTCGGGTTTCAGGTTTCAGGATCGGGCATTTCAGCGTGCCCGTTTGGCGTCCCCCACCACAGCGATGCCTTGCGACTTTGCGGCTTTGCGCGAGATCTCCCCGACGTTGCGTGGAACCGCCGCAGACAGTACAGTTGATTTGAAGTATGTCTCAGATGCGCTTGACCTGAAACCTGACACCTGAACCCTCGCACCTTGTCTATGCAAAAAATCGCGGTTCTCGCAGACATTCACGGCAACCTAGCCGCGCTGCACGCCCTGATCGAAGACCTTGAGCGCTGGTCGCCCGACCTTGTCGTGGTCGCGGGCGACATCGTCAACCGGGGGCCGCAGTCCGGCCCCTGCCTCGATCTCGTGCTGAGGCTGGTCGTCGAGCGCGGCTGGCGCGTCATTCGTGGCAACCACGAGCGCTACGTGATTGGCTACGATACCGACCGCCACCGCCCCGATTTCCCCCGTAGTGGCGTCCACTACGAGTTTAGCCGCATCATCAACTGGACGCACGCGCAAGTCGCGGATCGGATTGCGACCGTTGCCGCGCTGCCCGAACATCTACGGATCGATCTGGGCGACGGCGCGCTTGTTGTCTACCACGCCTCGGTGCGCCACGACCGTGACGGGCTGTACGCCAAAGCCAGCGCCGCACTGCTCACGACGCAGATTGACCCCTCGGCGACGATCTTCTGTGCGGGGCACACGCACATGCCCTTCGCCCGCCAGCTCGACGGCACCCTGGTGGTCAACGTTGGCTCGGTGGGCCTACCGTTCGATGGTGATTGCCGCGCAGCCTACGCCCGCCTCACCCGTGGGCGCGCAGGCTGGGACGCCCGCATTGTGCGCGTGCCCTACGATGTCGCCGTCACCGCGTGGGCCTTTCGCCATGGCGGCATGTTCGACGCAATTGGCGGCCACGCCCCGCTGCTGCTGCGCGAGATCGAGACGGGACGCTCACTCATCTTTAGCTTCATCCCCACCTACCACGAGCGCATTATGGCTGGTGCGCTCAGCCTCGACGAGGCCGTACACGAGTTTCTCACCGTCTTCGACCAGACACGCTAAAGGTTTCAGGTGCTAGGTTTCAGGTTTCAGAATTAGCCATTTCAGCTTGACAGTTTCGAGCTTTTGACCCACATGTTGGCGGCTTTGCGGCTTTGCGCGAGATCTCCCTGGCTTTATGTGGAACCGTCACTGATTGTCAAGTTGGTTTGAAATATGTCGAGGTTTGCGAAAGCCCCATGCGCCGATTGCCCCTGCCCTATCTCATCCTCTTCGTTGGTGTCCTGATCGCCTCAACCTCGTCCATCTTGATCCGCTTCGCCCAAACCGCTGGCGTGCCCTCGCTCAGCATCGCCGCCGGGCGCCTCGTGATGGCCGCCCTTATCCTCACGCCCATCGTGTGGGTGCGGGTCGGCCCCGAGCTACGCGCACTGCACCGCCGCGACGTGGCCTTGGCGCTCGCCGCTGGTGCCTTCCTTGCCGTACACCTTGCCAGTTGGATTAGCTCGCTGGCCTACACCTCCGTCGCCTCAAGCGCGGCCCTTGTCACCACAAACCCGCTCTGGGTCGGCCTCGCCTCGTTCGTCGTCTTCCGCGAACGGCTGGGCTGGCGCACGCTCGTCGGCCTCGCCGTGACGCTGCTCGGCACCCTCTGCATCGTCCTCTCCGACAGCGTGGGCGGCGACATGGCGCTGCTGCTGCGCCTGCTCAGCACCGGCACCTCGCCCTTTGTTGGCGGCGATAGCGCCACCTTCGGCAACCTGCTGGCCTTACTTGGCGCCATCACTGTTAGCGGCTACCTGCTGATCGGACGCACCCTGCGCCGCCGTCTGAGTGTGCTCGCCTACATCTATGTGGTCTACACCAGCGCCGCCGTCATCCTTTTACTGTGGGCCGTGCTGGCCCGCCAGCCGCTGCTTGGCTTCTCGCCCGGCGCCTACCTGCTCGTCCTTGGACTGGCGCTTGGGCCACAGCTCCTCGGCCATACCGCCTTCAACTACGCGCTCTCGGCCCTCTCGGCCACGTTTGTCGCCGTCGCCATCCTTGGCGAACCCATCGGCTCGGCGCTGCTGGCCCTGCTTTTCTTTCATGAAAGCTTTGCCGCGCTCCAGTTGGGCGGCTTCATGTTGCTGCTTGGCGGGATCATCGTCGCCTCGCTTGGCGAGCAGGGCTGAAGCCACGGGCTAGTACTCTGCGAAGCCCGCTGAAGCGGGCTGCCGAGCCTGCGAAGGCAGGCTTCGCAGATCAAGAGCCGGGGACTTCAGTCCCCCGGCGGGCGACGTTGACGTAGCCCTACCTGCAACCTAGCCCCTAGCACCTGAAACCTTGTCCTATGGTAAAATAATTGTCATTCTGCGCCCAGTCACGAGGAGCCTCCCGTGCTGATCGGCCTCTCCGCCCTCAGCTTCAGCTTCCGTTGCGGGCTTGTCGGTCGCGGCACACCCCGCGCCGCTGCCAGCCCCCTCGGGGTTGACGCAATCATCGCCCTGGCTGTTCGCGCCGGGCTGCACAGCGTCGAACTGCCCCTCACCATGCTCTCCGACTTGGCCCCGTCGCGCCTTGTCGCCCTGCGCGAGCGTCTGCTTGCCAGTGGGTTGGCGCTGGTGCTTGACGCCGACGTGGCCGATGTGGGCATGCTGGAGACCGTCATCCCCGTTGCGGCGACGCTTGGCGTTCGCGTCCTGCGCGTCCTTGCCAGTCCGGTCATCGAGGGTACCCGCGCCGCCTTCACCACCGACTGGGAGGCTTACCTGGCCGAGGTGATTGCCCGCCTGCGCGCCGTTCGCCCCCTCGCCGAACACCACGGCGTCATCCTGACTATCGAGAACCACCAGGATCTCACCGCCGACGATCTGCTACACATCGTCACCGAAGTTGGCGGCCCCTGTATCGGCGTCACCTTCGACCCGGTCAACGCGCTGCTCGTTGCCGAAGACCCCTTCACCGTCCTGCACCGGCTGGCACCATACGTGCGTAACGTCCATCTCGCCGACTATGTCGCCTACCCCAGCCACGAGGGCTGGCGTCTCGTGCGCTGCGCCCTGGGCGAGGGCGACCTGAACCTCCGCCGCCTGCTGGTGCTGCTCGCCGCGCTCGCCCCTGACACGACGGGGCATATTGAGCTTGTCAGTCACACCGCCCGCCACATTCGCCTGTTCACTGATGCGTGGTGGCACGGCTACCCCGCCCGTGACATCCGCACCGTGCTGCCCGCCCTGCGTGAGTTCGCCGCGCCGCCCCGCTCTCGCGATGATGATTGGCGTACCCCCTGGGAGCGCGGCGCCGCCGAGGAGCAGATTGCGCGCTACGAAGATCAGCAGTTCGCCTCTAGCCTAAACTACCTGCGCTCAATTGGCGTGCTCACGCGCCCCTGAGCCAAGTTTCAGGACTCAATACCTACGTGACACCCCTACCGATTCTTTACGGAAAGTGCTAGAATAGCCGCGCATACTGGCGCCACGATCTTTTCACACCTGATTAGTGATTCGCGTGATTCTATAGCCGCCGCGCTCGCCGTGGCGTAAGGGGTTCATGATGGCTCCGCGCAGGCAAACGCTCCTTTTACTCGCAGCCCTCGTGCTGCTGTTGGTTCCGCTGGTGCTGGTGCC
>CAIWXH010000240.1 GCA_903916565.1 uncultured Oscillochloris sp.
CTTCAGCTCTTCAAGCAGCGCTAGGCGTGCGGTGTAGTCACCAGCATCTTCAAGCGCACGCAGCTCGGCGCTAGGTTCGAGCAGGGCCAGCAGCAGGGCGCGCAGCGTGTTGCGCGTGCCGATAACCCAAGCCGCCACCCGGTTGATGCTCGCGTCAAAGAAATCCAGGCCGATATGCACGCGCCCCAGAAACTCGCCGCGCACCAACTCTAGCATCATCGCCTGAAGCTCGTCGTTTAGCGTAACGACGTGGTCGCTGTCCCAGCGCACGCCCCGGCTGACGTGTAGCAGCAACTCGTCAACATACAGCAGCACCGAAGAGATTTTGTCGGAGATGACCTCAGTGGGATGGAAGTGGCCGCTGTCGAGGCAGAGCAGCGTGCCGGGGCGATTGACGGCGTAGCCCAGGTAGAACTCGTGCGAGCCGACGACGTAGCTCTCGGAGCCAAGGCCGAAGAGCTTGGCCTCGACGGCGTCGCGGTTGTGCGCCGGGTCGAGCGGCTCGGCCAGCACGGTGTCAAGCGCCTCGCGCAAGCGCAGGCGTGGGGCTAGGCGGTCGGCGGGCGTGTCCTTGAAGCCGTCAGGGATCCAGATATTCGTCACACAGGGCGTGCCCAATGCGCGCCCAAAGTAGGCACCAATCCGCCGACTGGCGATGCAATGCTCGACCCAGAACTGGCGCACCGCAGGGTCGCGGTGGCTCAGCGTAAAGCCGGCGGCGGCGAGCGGGTGCGAGAAGCATGTTGGGTTGAAGTCGAGACCGTGGCCGCCCGCCTTGGCCCAATCCAGCCATGCAGCAAAGTGCGCGGGGCCAAGCTCGTTACGCGGCACGGTGCGCCCGTCCGTCTCGGCGTAGATCGCGTGCAAGTTCAGGCGATGGCGACCGGGGATGAGGCGATAGGCGACATCCATGTCGGCGCGCAGTTCGGCAGCGGTGCGCGCCTTGCCGGGGTAGTTGCCAGTCGCAGCGAGGCCGCCGCTCAGCGCGCCGCCGGGGTACTCGAAGCCGCCGACATCGTCGCCCTGCCAGCAGTTTAGGCTAATCGCGACCTGGGCGAGCCGCGCCAGCGCGGCCTCGGTATCAACACCTAACGCGCCGTAGCGCTCACGGGCCAGCGCATAGGCGGCCTCGACAGCGTGCGTAGCCATGCGAACCTTTCAGTCTAGGTGAAAAAGCTCTTCCAGCGCGATGAACAACTCGTCGGGGCGGGCACCGTCAGGCGAGACAAAGTACGGGTTAGCGGTAAGCTCCGATTGGGAGGGGTTCAGGGAGGGCGTGCCATCCCTGAAGAAGCCACCCGTTCGCATGGCGGTTGCAACGTCGCCCGCCGGGGGGCTGAAGCCCCCGGCTCTTGGGTGCGAAGCCTGCCTTCGCAGGCTGGGTGAGGCCGCGCAGGCGGCCTTCGCACCGCATAGCCCGTGGCTTCAGCCACCGGGCGTGGGGCCGCAGCACGACGTTGCAACCGCCATGCTCCCGTTCGCCTAGAAGTTGAAGGTGTCGATGTTCACCTGATAGAAGATGGTGGGCGGGCCAAGCAGTACCACGCCATCCTTGTCGATGGTGTAGGAGCCGAGACGGCCAGCGGTAAACTTGTCGCCGGGCAGACCCTTGATCGTGCCCATCTGGATGGCGTGCAGGGTCTGGATCGCCAAGTAGCCCAGGTCGCCCGGATTCCACAGGGCGAACTGCGGCGCGGCCCCACTCTTCACATACTCGCGCATCTGGTTGGGCGTGCCGAGGCCAGTCACAAACACCTTGCCCACCAGCTTGGCGTCCTGCACAGCGCGGGCGGCGGCGGCGATGCCGACGGTGGTCGGCGCGATAATCACCTTCAGGTCGGGGTACTTCTTGATCAGGCTCTGGGCCTCGGTGTAGCTCTTGGTGTCCTCATCGTCACCATAGACCGTGTCCACCAGCTCAAGCTTGGCGTACTCGGGCTTCTTCAGCTCCTCCTTCATCAGCGCGATCCACTCGTTCTGGTTCGGCGCGGTCGAGGTGGCGCTCAGAATGGCGATCTTGCCCGCGCCACCGGCGAGCTCCGAGGCCATCTTGATCTGCACGGCGGCGATGTCAGCCGACACCGCCTGGTTGATGTGCACCTGACGCCCGCCGGGGGCAATCGCCGAGTCCCAGGTCACCACGGGGATGCCCGCGTCAATCGCGGCCTTGCCAACCGGAACCAGGGCGTCAGCGTCGTCCGCCGAGATCGCCAGACCAGCGACCTTCTGGGCGATCAGGCTGTTGAGCAGCTCGATCTGCTTGGTGGCGTCGGCGGTCGCAGGCCCCTGGTAGAGCACGGTCACGCCAAGCTCTTTCGCGGCCTCCTGCGCGCCAATGTTGGCGGTGTCGAAGTAGGGGTTGCCCAGGTTCTTGGGCACCAGCACGTAAGTCACGCTGCCGGTTATGGCCTCGGTGGTGGTCATGGCCTCGGTGGTGGTCATGGCCTCGGTGGTGGTCACGCCGCCGGTGCCGCCGACGACAGGTGGCTCAGTGCCTTCGAGTTGCTCGACGGCTGGCCCCTCGCGGGCCGACTCAGCGGTCGCCGAACCCGAGGTGACGCCACCAGAGGTCGGAGCCGGGGTTGCCTTTGCGGCAGGCGCAGTCGGCGGGGCGGGCGGCGTCGTGGGCTGGGCAGCGGGGGCGCCGCCACAGGCGGAGAGCAGGGCAAGCGTGCTGAGCAGCAGCAGCAGCCGCATACTTTTCGCAACCATGAGGAAGTCTCCTTTGACAGACTGAGCGAATCTTCAGCACCGCACACATGGCGGTGAGCATGGACGAGCGGGCCAGCAGGCGTTCATGCGCGGGGCGCACACCACCGCACAACGGATTATCGGCAATCGGCAATCGGCAATCGGCAATCGGCAATCGGCTATTTCACATCAGGCGATCCTTTCCGGGCATGGCGCAATTAGCGCGCCAGCACCATCCCGCGTGACCAAAAGAAGAACCAGCCGAACGCGACGGCGACCAGTAGGCCCACGGCGCTGCGTACCAGCAAGTCGCGGCTCCAGACGCCCCGAGCAGCGAGACGCCGCCCCACGTACGGCAGAAGGATCGAGAGCATCAGCAGCAGGCCGATCACGATGCCCTGAACTTGGCCCTGCACATTGACCAGGCCCATCCCAAAGCGCGTGACGCCGATCAGCACCAGCGCCAGCACAGCACCAGACATCGTGCCCGCGCCGCCGTAGATGCTCACGCCACCCAGCACGCTGACCGTGATCACCGTCAGCTCAAGGCCGGTGCCAATGTCGGGCCGGGTGCTGCCAAAGCGGGCCGCCAGCACTAGGCCAGCCAGCGCCGCCAGCACACCGCTGAGCACAAAGGCCGTTATTTTGACGCGGGCCACGGGCACGCCAGCGTAGCGGCTGGCCGCCTCGTTATTCCCAATCGCGTAGAGATAGCGGCCAAAGCGCGTCTGGTGCAGCAGCAGGCCGAAGGCCAGCGCCAGCACAGCGAAGAGCAGCAGCGCGAAGGGGATGCGCGTCGTGCCCAGGTGGCCCTGGCCGAGATAGGTGAACGCCTCGGGGTAGCCACGGGCCGCCTGGTCGCCCAGCAGCACATAGGCCAGCCCTCGGTAGAACGAGAAGGTGCCCAGCGTGACCACCAGCGCGGGCAGGCGCAGCTTCGCCACCAGCACGCCGTTGAGCAAGCCAGCGAGCGCGCCTGTCACGAGGGCGAGGCCCGCCGCCAGCCAGATGTTCCAGCCCGCCATGTGCAGGCGCCCCATCAGCGAGGCGCATAGGGCCATGGTCGAGGCCACCGAGAGGTCGATGTTGCCGGTGATGATGATCAAGACCATCGGCAGCATCATGATCCCAATCTCCATGAAATCCGACGAGGCCCGCAGCAGGTTATTCGTATCAAGGAAGAAGGGCGAGAGCCGCGTGTTCAGGTAGCTCATCCCCAGGATGAGCGCCACGAGTAGCCACTCCCAGCGTAACAGACGTTGCATCGCGCTATCCCTTATGACACGGGGAGTGCTCGCTGCGCTCGCTTGGGGAGATGGGGACAAGGGGAGATGGGGACAAAGGGACGAGGGGACGAGGGGA
>CAIWXH010000241.1 GCA_903916565.1 uncultured Oscillochloris sp.
CCGTTGCCCGCCCCGAGACGGATGTGCGCCTCCAAGACTGGCAGGCACTCTATATCTCGCCGGCTGTTACGATTGAAATTCCATGAGGCCTGAAAACCAGGCCGGCAGGTTCGCCGGTTCGTTTCATCACCAGCCGGGGCGCACGGGGCAGGGTGCCCAGGGCGCGCACATCGGGATAGCGCGTGCCAAACAGCGGGATGATCGTCTTGATGCTGGTCACCACCCCTTTCTCTGGCTCCATGAACAGCAGGGCGCTCCGATTGAGCCGCTCGGGGGCCGCATCACGAAAATGTTCGAGCATGTGCCCGACGCCCATGCGCTCGCGGGCACCCGGCGGGCAGGGCAACACCACCGTGCCGCCACTCATCAGCGTGTGGGTGGCGTAGGGGCGCTTCAGGTAGTCGGGCGGGGTGTCAATGATCACGAGATCGTTGTAAACTACAGTCTAGAAATCGGCACTTTTACAGTCTAAAAACCGGCGCCCCAGCGCCGCCCGCTGGCGTCACGACACGTGTCCGCTACCATCCACAGCAGACAGGTCTGACGACGCAGAAGGGCGACGGAGAGGATGCTGAAGCTTATGGACCGCTCGACGATTCACTACCTCCACCAGAAGGGTTGGAGCAAGACCGAGATCGCCGCCGCGACCGGCAACCACCGCGATACCATCGCGCGGGTACTCAACGAACCCATCGATACGCAGCCCGCCCTGCGCGAGCGCCCCAGCGCGGTTGCCGTCTTTCGGCCCCAGATCGAGACCTGGCTTGTCCAGCAGTGGAGCGTCCAGCGCATGCTGGAGGAGGCCCGCCAGCACCCTGAACACCCGTACACCGGGGGCCAGGCGGCCTTTTATGACTACGTGCGCCCGATCAAACAGGCCCGTAAGGGTCGTCCGAGTCAGGTGCCCATCTGCTTCGAGGGGCTGCCGGGCGAGTTGCTCCAGATCGACTGGGGCGAGGTGCGCCGCTTTCCGTTCACGCGCCCCGCGCTGGCCGGACAGACCCGCTACTTCTTCGCGGCCCGCCTCAAATACAGCCGCTGGATGTGGGTCCGCTTCACCACCGAGATGCGCGAGGAGACCCTCCTGCGCTGCCTCATCGCCGTGTTTGTCGCCATCCAGGGGGTGCCCTGGGTCGTCACCACCGACACCATGAAGACGGTCGTGCTCGGGCGCGACCACGCCAACCAGCCGCTCTGGCACCCCGCCTACGCGACGTGCGCGACGGAGTTTCGTTTCCACCCCGACGCCGGTGACCCTGGTGCCGGCAACCAGAAGGGCGCGGTCGAGAACCTGGTGAAGTTCGTCAAGCAGAACTTCGTGCTGGGGCGCAGCTTCCGCGACGATGCCCATCTGGCCGAGGAGGCCGATGCCTGGCTGCATCGGGTCAATGTCGCGCGTCCGTCCGACGCCACCGAGCGCCTGCCGGTCGATCTGCTCGCCGCCGAGCAGGCCACGTTCGGCCCGCTCCCGGCGGTGGCCCCCGACTACGGCTTCTTCGACACCGTCAAGGTGTCGCGGGAGCGCCTGGTCGCCATCGCCACCAATCGCTATGCGGTGCCCACCCACCTCGTCGGGATGCTGCTGACGGCGCGCATCCACCCCACCCGGATTGCGCGCTACCACCAGGACATCCTCGTCGCGACCCATCCGCGCCACCAGGGGCGGAACGCCCGGGTGGTCATTCCGGAACACTACGACGCGGTCTTTGCCACCAAGCCGCGCGCACGGGTGATGGTCTACCGCGACTGGCTCGTCCAGGTGTCGCCCCTGGCCGCCGAGTACGTCAGCCAGCTCTGCCGCAAGCGCGATGACGCGATGGAGTCGCAGATCCTCGCGCGCTCCCAGCTCGCCCAGCAGGTCGGGGTGGCCGAGTTCCTGGCCGCGCTGGAGCTGGCCCACGACCAGCAGACCTTCGGTGCGGAGTATGTGCAGGCCATTCTGGCGCAGCCTCAGCCGCGCCGTCGCCCCGATCCGGCGGCCCTGAGCCGCCCGTTGCCCCCGGCGCTCCAGGTGCCCCAGCCTGCCGTCGAGCGGAACCTGGCCGACTACGCGCAGTATGTCGCCAACCGCGTCCTGGTGGTGGGAGGTGGGGTATGCGCGTCATCAGCGCGGTGGAGCAGAAGTTGACCCAGCTCAAACTGGGGCGCATGCACGCGGTGGTGGCCAGTGCGATTGCTCAGGCCGAACCGCACCAACTGGGCTACGGCGAGTTTCTCGACGAGCTGCTGGCCGAGGAGCTGCTGGGACGCCACGAAAACCAGATCCGGCGGCGGCTGACGCAGGCGGGCTTCCCGTACATGGCCACGCGGGAGCAGTTCGACTGGCAGGCCCGCCCGGAGCTGAAGCGGGCGGTGATGATGCGCTATTTCGACCGCGCCTTTGTGGAGAAGGCCGGGGGGCGCATCCTGATTGGGCCAAGTGGCCTGGGGAAAACGCACCTTGCCATCGCGGTGGGCACCCGGATGGCCCACCTGGGCGACACGGTGCGCGTTCTGACGGCCCAGCAGCTGGCTAACCAGGTGCTGGCGGCACCGAGTCGGGCGGCAGTAAGCGCCATCATCCAGCCGCTGCTGCGCGGTCAGGTCCTCATCTTGGATGAGTTTGGGTATCTGAGCGTGGATCCGCAGCTTGGCCCCGTCCTCTACGAACTCGTCAGCGGGCGGTATGGCAAGGGCGCGACCGTCATCACCTCGAACAAGAGCCTCACGACGTGGGGCGAGCTGGTGGGCGGCGACACGACGCTGATGATGGCCATCCTCGACCGGCTGCTGCACACCGGGGAGGTGTTTTACCTGCGCGGTGCCTCGTACCGGCTGCGGGGGAAGGCACCGCTGGTGCGGGAGGGCATGCCCACGGCGGGGGCCGAGGCGAGTCCGGAGCGGGGAGGGCCAGATGGACGCGGAGCGTAACACCCCACGGGACGGCGGCACCACGCAGCGCCCGCCGCACGGCGCTGCGCCGGAGGCCGACGCATTGGACGACCGGTTGTTCACCTTGGACATCTGCCGACGCGCCCTGCCGTGGGACGCCCACCCCGACCACTTCGACCGGTTGCGTCGGATTGAGGGGATGGTGCGTGGGAGCCTGGAGCCACAGGACGTGCGGGGGGCGGGAACGGCCCGCCGCAGCGCCCACGGAGGGTCAGGTGTTGGGTACCATTTCTGCCCCAGAAGGCACCGCAAAACGGGACAAACCACCGGTGGTGGATGGGCGGTGGGTCTATGGCCCAGGAGTGCCGGCGCCGGGCCTCCGGCTCGACCGTCCGGCGTGGTTTGCCTGGCTCACGGAGTCAACGACGACCAGCTTTTCCTACCCCCTCCATGACCGACGGTGTGGCTACATCATCGGCTTCATGACGGTGCGAAAAGAGTGCCGCCAGCGGGGTGGATCCTATTGGACGGCGTATCGCCGTCAGGGGCGACGGCTCCGCAAAATCTACCTGGGGTCATCGCCCACGCTCACCCAGGCTCGGCTGGATGCGGTGGTGCTGACCCTACTCAATGAAGGGTACACGAACGAAGGAGGGACCACCACCCACCCGCCCCAGGCATGACCATCACGCCGCGCACCCGCCCAGCTCGACCGGCAAGCCCGTCGCGGCACGCACTTGGGGCGCTCCACGAGGAAGGACGGCACCGGTGGCGGGAACCCCGCCAGCCGCCACCGGCGTGACCGAATCTGGCGTGCAAATACACGGTACCGGTGCCGGTTTTTACACTGGAAAAACGCCGACTTGACGACTGTAACTTACAAATGAGGATACTGATACTGCGGTTTAGGCCGTCAGAGAGCGGTTTTAGCGGTAGCGGTATCAGCATCAATGCGGAATAGCCGCGTTAAACACCTCCAGCATCACATTCCGATTTCCGCCAATTCTACGGTGCGTTGGATTGAACTCCTCCCCCCGCTGTGCCGCTTCGATATACGCGGCGCGACGCGCCTCCGTAGTCATCCCATTCCGCCCAGGTCGCACCGTTCGCGCTGAACGCGGCTGGCGCGGCGCGGCTGGCGCAGGCGCAGCGACCTGCTGCTGCTGTAGGTAGACGGTCATTGGCACCCCGGACGGTGCCGCGATGGTCAGACCCTGCCATCCCGGCGGCGCTGCGGCCCCGCTCGGCGCCACGACAGGAACAGTGGCCCCGCTCGGCGCTGCGGCCCCGCTCGGCGCGACCGGCTCGCTCGGCTCAACCGGCGCGACCGGCTCCTCGGCCTGGGTGGCACGCGCCGGGCGGTCTACGCGGCGGCGGTGCCCAATGCTGCCCGTCGCAACAGGGGCACGCGGCGC
>CAIWXH010000242.1 GCA_903916565.1 uncultured Oscillochloris sp.
CATCCTCGGCGGCCAGAGCGTTGGCGAGGCGCTGCTGGCGATTCACCGTTGCTACTTGCGTGAAGTGGAAGCCCTGCGGGCCGCCGTCGTCGTCAAAGCGCTGGCCCACATCACCGGCGGGGGCGTCTTCGATAATCTGCCCCGCGTGCTGCCGCCAAACCTGGGGGCGCGCATCAAGCGCGGCAGTTGGGCCATGCCGCCCATCTTCAGCTACTTGGTCGAGCGCGGCCAAGTGGCCGAGCCCGAAGCGTACCACGCGCTCAATATGGGCCTGGGGATGCTCGTCATCGTGGCCGCTGTCGATGTTGACGCGGCCCTGTTCGCCACGCCCGAGGCTCGGCACGTCGGCACCATCACCGACGCGGCGGGCGTCCGGCTGGAGTAATCGTATGTCTATCACGTTTACCCACGCCTCCTCACTCTCACTCGTCGCGCTGGCCGACCTGTTCACCCGCTCGTTCGAGGCTTACTTCTACCCCGGCGTCACGACGCCGCAGGTGCTTGCCCGCCGCGTCGTGACCGAGAATATTGACCTGCTGCGCTCAGTCGTGCTGCTCGTAGACGGCGAGCCGTCCGGTATCGCCCTCTTGGCTCGCCGCGCCCAGCAGGCATGGTGCGGCGGCATGGGCGTCACAATGGATCAGCGCGGGCGCGGTCTGGCCCAGCAGCTTACCGCCGAAATGATCCGTCAAGCCCGCGAGGCGGGCGCCTCGGCGCTTACGCTTGAAGTGCTGACGCGCAACATCGCCGCCATGCGCGTCTACGAGCGGGCTGGCTTCGCGGTCACGCGCCGCCTGCTGGTGCTGGTCTGGCACCTCGACGACGAAGCGTCGCCCGGCGGCCCAACCCTGGGCACCGCCGACCCCGAGGCGCTGGTGATGGGCCACTTCGCGGCCTTCCACCCCGTGCGGGCGGTCTGGCAGCGCGCCCCGGCGGCCCTGCTCTCGCAGCCCGACCTGCGCGGCCTGACGCTCTGCGAGGGTGGCGAGTTGACCGCCTACGCGCTGGTGACGGGCGACAACGAAGCGCTGCGCCTGATCGACCTTGGGGCACGCGACGAGCATGCCGCCCGCCAGATCATCCTCGGCCTCCAAGCCCAGGCCAGCAGCATCACCAGCGTCAACGAACCCGCCAACAGCGGCCTCACCCCCGCCTTCATGCGCGTCGGCTTCGTCGTCGTTGACGAGCAGCACGAGTTGACGCTGGCGCTGTAATGGGCGTTCCGCCACGTCCGGCGGGGGCTTGGCGGCTTGGCCCCATACGCATCAAGTTAAGGATTTTCGCGTACGCCATCGCCTATGCCCCCTGTCCCCCTGTCCCCTTGTCCCACTGGGGGCATAGCCCGAGTACACACACTTGAAATCAAGAGGTGCCCCATAATGGATCTAGGACCAAAGCTCACCGAGGGCAAGACCAAGATTATCTACGCGGACCCCGAGGACATCCAGATGGTGATCCTTGTCCACAAGGATGGCCTCACCGCTGGCGACGGGGCGCGGCGTAGCGAGATTGTCGGCAAGGGCGCGCTGGCGGGGCGCACCACCGCCAACGTCTTCGCCCTGCTCAACCGAGCGGGCGTGGCGACCCACTTTGTCTATGCGCCCGAGCCGACGGTCACCGTCGCCCGCCGCTGCGCCATGCTCCCGCTTGAGGTGGTGACGCGGCGGCTCGCCACCGGCTCGTACCTGCGCCGTCACCCCGAGGTGGCCGAGGGGCAGCGCTTTGAGCCGACGCTGGTCGAATTCTTCTTCAAGGATGACGCCGCCCACGACCCGCAGATCAGCGAGGCGGAGATCGCCGCCCGTGGTATCGCCACGCCCGCCGAGGTGGATGCACTGGCGACGGTGGCGCGCCAA
>CAIWXH010000243.1 GCA_903916565.1 uncultured Oscillochloris sp.
CTCATCATTGACCGCCTCGGCGCGCCCGGTGAAGTTGTATGACCCGGTGATCACCACGCGCCGGTCGATGATGATCACCTTGTGGTGCATCGTGTAACAGTTGCCGTCTTTCAGTACGTCAAGGCCCGCCTGTTGCAGCCGCCCATACTCCGAGCCGATGCCGGTGGCGTTGCGCGCCTCGAAGACGACCCGCACCGGCACGCCCGCCGCGTGCCGGGCGATCATGGCGTCGCCAATCGCATCGTCGGTGAATGAGAAGGCCAGCACCTCGATGCTCGCCTTCGCCCGCTTGAGCCACGCCACCACATGCGGGCGCACCGGCTCGCGTGGCGAGAAGTAGTTTTCCACCGTCGTGCTGCCCAGGCGCACGACGGGGTCGGGCGTCGGCCCGCTCTTGCTGGTGCCAAACTTACCCGCTGCCATACGCGCAAACTCGGCGGCGTAGTTTTTCACCAAGGCGGGCACGGTGATGCGGAGCAGGTTGTTGTTGTTGCGGTAGGTGTCGTTGATCGTCGCGTTCCACGAGCCACTCCAGACCAGCCGGTTATCAACGATCACGAACTTGCTGTGCATAAAGGCGTCGCTCTGCTCCCAACTGACGGTGGCCCCGGCATCTTCAACAATCCCGGCCCACTTCGCCATCACCGGATTGTCGAGGCTCTCGCGGTCAAGCGCCAGCCGCACCTTGACGCCACGGGCGGCGGCGCGGGCCAGCGCCTCGGCCACGCCGCTCAGGCTGTACTCGAAGCTCGCCAGCTCGATGCTGCGCGTGGCCGCGTCAATGTCGGCCAGAATGGCCCGCTCGGGCGCGGGCGCGCTGCGGTCGCGGGGCACGTCGGGGTAGACCAGCTCGGGGGTGGTGAAGAAGACCGCCACGCTGCCCCCGGCACGCGCCACCACGACGGCAGGTGCCGGGGTCGTCGCAAGGCCGACGCTCCCCGGATCGATGCCGACGCGGGCCAGCACGCCGCCCACGCTGAGCGCCCCGCTGCTCAGCAGATAGGCACCGATGACCGCACTAAGCACGAGGCTCCAGCGGAGCCAAGCGTGTGAGCGGCGTTGGCCTTGCTTCACTTACTCGTTCTCCAAGATGCCTTCGAGCCGTGAGGGCGCGGGCTGGCTGCGATGGCTGCGCCCGAAGTTGCCTCGGCGGAAGACAATCTCGCCAGCGGACATCGTCAGCATCACTTGGCCTTTGAGCCGCTGCCCCTGGAGCGGCGTGCTGTGCCCGCGTGAGGCGAAGCTGCTCGCGTCTACCGTCCAGTAAATCTCGGGGTCGAAGATGACGACGTCGGCCTGCGAGCCGGGGCGCAGGGTGGCCGGCGAGCGCCCAAGCACCTGGGCAGGCCCTTCGGTGAGCTTCGAGACGAGGTTCACCAAGTCCATCTCGCCCCGGTGCACCAGCGTCAGCACCAGGGCCAGGGCCGTCTCTAGGCCGCTGATGCCGGGGGCGGCCAGCCCGTACTCGCACTCTTTATCAACCCGCGACTGGGGTGCGTGGCCGGTGGCGATGGCGTCAATGGTGCCGTCGCGCAGCCCTTCGATCAGGGCGTCAATGTCGTCTTGGGTGCGGAGCGGCGGGCGCACCCGCGTACTCGGGTCATACGGCGGCAGCAGCGTCGGGTCAAGCCACGAGGGCAGCCCAAGCTCGGGGTGAGGATTGCGGCGACCCTTGCGGGGCGGCGGCGTCTCCAGTGGCACGTGGGGCGCCAGATTGCCCAGCACCCAGCGGTCGGTCATGGTCAGATGGTGCGGCGTCACCTCGGCGGTGACGTGCGCGCCCCTGGCTTTGGCGGCGCGGATGAGCGCCACGCCGGTGGCGGTGCTGACTTGGCTGATGTGCAGATGCGCGCCGGTCACTTCGGCCAGTGCAATATCGCGGGCGATGAACGTCTCTTCGGCGACGGCGGGGAAACCGGGCAGCCCCAGGCGCGTGCTGACCACGCCCTCGTGCATCGCCCAGCCGGCGGTGAGCTGCGGGTCTTCGCAGTGGGTCATCACGGGCAGGTTCAGCGCCGCCGCGTAGGCCAGGGCGTTCCGCATCAGCCCCGCGTCAGCCACCGGGCGGCCCCCATCGCTGAAGGCGCGACAGCCCGCCTCGGCCAACTCGATCAGGTCGGCCAGCGCCTTGCCCTCGCGGCCCTGCGTAAGCGCTCCGATCACCTCGACGTGGATGCGGCCATCGCGCTGCGCCAGCGCCTGAATGTGGCGCACCACCGCCGCCGTGTCCGCCGTTGGGCGCGTGGTCGGCATCGCGCACACCGTGGTGAAGCCGCCGCTGGCGGCGGCCAGCGTTCCGCTCGCCAGCGTCTCTTTGTGTTCCTCACCCGGCTCACGCAGATGGGCGTGCAGGTCGGTGAAGCCAGGGGCCACCACCGAGCCACGGGCGTTGATGATCTCCACATCGTCGCCCACGGGATCGTGTTCCGTGTGCAGGTCGGCCATATCAAGCACACGCTCGACCAGGCCGTCGGCAATCAGCACATCGCCCACGGTGGCGACGCGGCGGGCCGGGTCAATGATCGAGCCATTTTTGATCAGATAGCGCATAGACCCTCCGGGTCAGTTAGTGCGGTCGTCAAGTTTGTACCGACGTGGGCCACGTGAAAGTCGCGCTACGTTTGTCAGCCGTCGGTGGTCAGTGGTCAGCCGTCGGTGGTCAGTGGTCAGCCGTCGGTGGTCAGTGGTCAGCCGTCGGTGGTCAGTGGTCAGCCGTCGGTGGTCAGTGGTCA
>CAIWXH010000244.1 GCA_903916565.1 uncultured Oscillochloris sp.
AGTAGCCAGTAGCCAGTAGCCAGTAGCCAGTAGCCAGTAGCCAGTAGCCAGTAGCCAGTAGCCAGTAGCCAGTAGCCAGTAGCCAGTAGCCAGTAGCCAGTGATCACTGCCCGCTGCCCACTGCCCACTGATCACTGATCACTGATCACTGATCACTGATCACTGATCACTGATCTTCCGCAGGCACAAAGGCGATGGCGTCAACCCAGATGCTGTGCTGGTCGTCGCCCGCCAGCGTGCTCGTGCTTACCAGCGCCTGCCCCGGCGCGAACTCGTAGGTGCCAAGATCGACCCACCAGTTGCGGCTCGTCTCCGCGTCGGCGACGGCGAGGCTTTCGCCGCCCGTGTGCCGGATGAGGTAGCGCAGTTCGTGCGACTCGTCGAGGCCGTTGAGCGCGTAGGGCACGTAGGCGAGGACACGGTAGCGCCCAGCCTGGGGCAGCGTGGGGCGCCAGATCGCCACTGTCGGGGGCCGCAGGCTCGCCGCAAGATAGGGGCGCGCAACGCTGCCCGCGAAGCTTCCCGCAGCAAAGTGCGCGCCGCCCCCGTAGCCGATCGCGCTGCTCTGCCAGCCAGCAGCGCTGCGGAAACCGGGGCCGCCGTCATCCACCACGATCACGCCGGGCGGCGGCGGGCCGCAGGGCGAAGGCATATCGCGCCAGAGCCAGACGCTCACTTGGCCGGTGGGGCTTTGCGCCCACGGGTCGGCGCCGGCACCGCACCAGCCGTAGGGGTCCACGTCGCGCCCAAGGTACTGCACCTGCAAGTGCAGGTGCGCCCCAGCGGCGCAGCCGCTCGCCCCGGCGACGCCCACGGGCGTGCCAGCGGTAATTGGCTGACCAGCCTCCACACTGATGCTGTCCAAGTGCCAGTAGAGCGTGCGGTAGCCGTTGCCGTGGTCAATGATGACCGCGTGGGCGGGCGTGGCGCAGCCATCTTCAGAGTTACCGGCGAACGTGACGACCCCAGCGCCAGCGGCGAGTACCGGGTCGGGCGGGCCAATGCCGTAGTCCCAGCCGGTGTGGCCGTCATAGGCGAAGGCGATGTCGGTCTCGGTGCGGCCCCAGTAGGTCGCGATGGAGCCGTTCTGCCGCAGAAACGGCGTGTCGTGGTCGAAGAACGAGGTGATGGGGAAGTTGCGCTCCATCGGGCGCGTCAGGAAGGGCGCGGCGGGCGCAGGCCAGTCGGTCGGCGGCTCACGCGGGTCGCCAAAGAGGCGTGTGTAGCGCCTGATCAGCCCGTCGAGGCGGGCGCCGAGTTGGCCCGGGCCGATGGTGGGCGCCAGCACGCGGGCCAAGACATAGCGGCTGAACGAGATGTCGGCGCTCAACTCCTGGCGGGTGCCGTCGGCAAAGACCAGCGGCGCAGGCGGGCCACTGCCCTTGAGCGCGTAGTCACGCACGGCGTAGCGCAGCTCGCGGGCAGCCCAGTGAAGCTGGCTAGAGAGGCCGCGCCGCCCGCGATCCGGGTAGCCCAGCGCCCAGGCCATCTGGTCGCTGCTGGCCTGGGGGTTGCTCACCAGCCCGCTCTGAAGGTCGATCAGGGCGAGGAGCAGTTGCGGGCTGAGGCTGTAGAGGCTCGTCAGGCTGACCAGGACATCGGTGAACGACTGGCTGCGCCCGCCGACCGCGAAGCGCACATCCTTGAGCTGGCTGCCGCGCACTTCGAGCAGCGCCTGGATTTCGGGGCCGTTGAAGTGGTGCGCGTAGCTGATGCGACGCGGGTCAAAGAGCGGGTCACGCGGCGCAGGCGCGGCGGGGGTGGGTGTGACAACTGGCGCATCGGTAGGCGCAGCCGCCACGGTGGCCGTAGGCTTCGGCGCAACCGTGGGCAGCGCCGGGGGTACCGTGGGCGTGGGTGTGGGCGGCGCGGCGCAGGCGGTCAGCGCGGCGACGAGCAAAATCAAGCTGATGGCGCGGCGTGGCGACTTCATGACGCCACGCAGGATAGCTGAAGGCGGGCAAATGGTCAACCCGCCCTACAGCGTCAGCTCGCCGCGCAGCACCACCACCGCGCTGCCGCCCACGCGCACCGTCGTCATCGCCTCGGGCGGGCCGACAACCTCCACCGTCGCCTGCCCCGGTCGTCCCATCCAATGCCCCTGTTCAGCCACCCACGTCGGCGTCTCAAGCAGCCCGTAGCGCCAGAGGTACGCGGCCATCCCGCCGGTTGCCGAGCCAGTGAACGGGTCTTCGGGCGAGTCTGGCGGCACGCCA
>CAIWXH010000245.1 GCA_903916565.1 uncultured Oscillochloris sp.
AGGCACACAACCCTCGCAACTGACGATTACGGCCAATGCGCTTGCGCCGATGCCGATCATGGTGGCGACGGACTGGCGCGACTATCACCTCTTGCTGCCCAGTAGCGCTGCGCGTGATACGGTGCTGCAACTGCACAGTGCAGGATTTCAGCCCAGCGCGCATGACCAGCGCCAACTCGGCATCGCGCTCGTCTCGCTACAACTGACCGCGCTGGGCAGCCCCACGCCCGAACGGGCACTGTTTCTGCTGGCGCTGCCGTTGCTCGGCTGGGCGCTGGCGTGGGCCTGCGGCGTTGGCCCACGCGGGGCCGTACTGATCGGCGTCGCCCTGGCCGCACTCGCCGGGTGGGCTGCCTTTGAGCGAGTCGCCTCTGGCTATCTGCTGCCAAGCGTCAGCCTGACCTCGCGCCAGATCGTGCCGCTGCTGGCCTTGCTGGTGGTGCCGCCACTTATCCATTGGCGCACGGGACGCCTACTTGGCGGCAGCGCCAGCGTCGTGGCGATCATCGGCGTGGTGTTGCTGTCGTTGCGCCTCACCCGCGAGATTGCCGGTGGGCTGACGCTGCTGCTGCTCGGGTTCCTGCTGCTGGTGCGCCCGCCGTCGGCGACCATACGCCGTGACCATATCCGCACGGTGGTGCAGCCACACATCGCAGAGCTGACAAGCATTCGTTTTCTCGCGGCCATGGCGGTCGTCCTCTTCCACTATCATCACCTGTTTGAGCCGTTCCTGCCACCACTGCTCAACCCGCTGATCGCCCACGGGCGGGTCAGCGTGGGGCTGTTCTTTGTCCTGAGCGGCTTCGTGATGACCTACACCTACGCGGCGTGGTTTCAGCACGATTTGGCGCACTTCCGTGATTATCTGCGCGCCCGCATCGTGCGCCTTGTCCCGCTCACCGTGCTGGCCTTGCTGCTCGCCACCCCGCTAGTGCTGAACTACAGCCTCGGCCATCCCTTCAACACCGACCTCGCCAACCTGCTGGATCGCTCGTGGATCGCCAACCTGCTGCTCGTCCACGTCTACGTGCCGGATGATTGGTTCCATTCGTTGTGGAATGCAGCCTCTTGGAGTGTGGGGGGCGAGCTGTTCTTTTACCTGATGTTCCCGCTGTATGCACGCTTGGTTCTCAGCCGCGTCACGCGCCTGCGCGCACTCGTTGGCATTGTATGGGTCTGCTTTGCGCTCGAAATTCTTACGCTCGTTGGGAGCATTGTAGTCGCCCATCAGCTCATACCCGACCCCGAAACCTTCACGCGGATCCTGAACTTCGGCATCTACCGGTCGCCGCTGCTCCGCATTTGGGAGTTTTTGCTGGGCGCAACCCTCGGCGCACTCTTCCTCCACATGCGCCAGCAGCCGGTCGCCACACTAGGCAGCGTGCTGCTCCAGCGCACAAGTGGGCGCAATCTGCTGCTGGTGACAGCGCTCGGTGGCATCTTGGCCGTCACGTACGTGCCAACCCCCGCCGGGGCCATGGCCGAAATGATTGACGCGCTGCGTTGGTACGCGCTCTACACACCGTTCTTCGCACTGCTGATTGCTGCGCTGGCTTGGGGGCCAACATGGGCCAGCCCCATCCTGCGCCACCCTTGGCTCGTGTATCTGGGCGAAGCGAGCTACGCGCTCTATATTTTGCACGAGGTCGGCCACAACTATATCCTGATCAACCTCCAAGCCACAGAAGCGGCGAACGCACGCTTGGGCCTGATGGCGGTGGTCGGCAGCCTGCTCAGCGCACTGGTCGTCCATCAGTGGGTTGAAATACCCGCCCGCCGCTGGTTGGCAGCGGGGCTGACCTCCTCGGTAGGGCTACGTCAACGTCGCCCGCCGGGGGGCTGAAGCCCCCGGCTAGGTTTTGCGAAGCCCGCCTGCGCGGGCTGAACGAGCCTGCGAAGGCAGGCTTCGCACCTCCTCGTAGCCCGTGGCTTCAGCCGCCGGGCGGGCGTCTCGGATGGGAATTGCGCTGCACAATTGATATAGGACTGCTCTATGCTGCTGGTGATCACGCCTAACCCGTCGCTGGATCGCACCATGGTCTTCCACAACCTGCGCCTGGGCGGCGTCTATCGCACCAACGAGGTGCTGGTGACAGCGGGCGGCAAGGGGCTGAATGTGGCCCGTGCGGCGCGCACCCTTGGGCAAGCGGCCCTGGTGTGCGGCCCGCTGAGCGGTCACACTGGCGAGCACGTCGCGCACCTCGCGGCGGAAGAGGGCTTGCTCTGTCGCTGGACGAGCCACGGCGCGGGCGAAACGCGCACCTGTATCCTGGTGGTCAACCCCGCAGGCGGCGACGCGACCGTGCTCAACGAGGCTGGCCCGACCCTCGGCCCGCGCCCATGGGCGGCCTTCACCAATGATGTGCTTGAGGCCTCCGCCTCAGCGGATCTCTGCTTACTGTCGGGCAGCGTGCCACCGGGCGTGCCAGCGGCGGCGCTTGGCGACCTCGCGGTAGCGCTACAGGCGCTTGGGCGGCGCGTGCTGGTTGACACCAGCGGCCCCGCGCTCGCCGCCGTGGTCGCGGCCCGCGTCTGGGGCGTGAAGGTCAACGCCACCGAGGCCGGGGCGCTGCTCGGTCGCCCGATCACGGATGTGCGCGCGGCACAAGTAGCCGTGAATGAACTGCGCGCCCAAGGCGTGGAATTGGCGCTGGTGTCGCTTGGGGCGCTGGGCTGCGTGGCGGCCAGCGCAGCGGGATGCTGGTGGGCGCGTCCGCCGCTGGTGCCCGTCGTCAGCAGCGTCGGCAGCGGTGACACGCTGCTGGCGGGCCTGGCGACCGGGCTGCTACGCGGCATGCCCCTGCCCGAAGCGCTGCGCCTGGGCGTCGCATGCGGCACCGCCGATGTGCTCACGGCGGAGCCAGGGCGCATCGCGCTCGCCGAGGTCGAACGGCTGGCGGCGGATGTGGTCGTGGAGGCGCTCTGATGGCGGTGGCCCAATCGCGCCCAGCGCCACGCCACGTCGTCCTCGCCCATGGCGCGGCGCTGGGCGTCTACACGCTGCTGGCGCTCGCGCTCACCTGGCCGCTCGCGCTAGTCTGGAACCAGGGCTTCCTCGGTTTCACCCGCAGCTTTCAGGACGGCATCCAGAATGTCTGGAATATGTGGTGGATGCGCTGGGCGCTTGACCACGGCCAAAGCCCATTCTGGAACCCGTCGCTTTACTACCCTGACGGCTTGCAGATGTACTTGCAGGCGATCAGCGCGCCCGCCGCCCTGCTCGCGCTGCCGGTGACGTATCTGGCGGGGCCGACGGCGGGCTACAACGCGGCGACCATCACGGCGGCGGCGCTCACCGGCTACACCGTCTTTCTGCTCGTGCGCGCCTTCGTGCCGGGGTGGAAGCTGCCGCTGCTCGGCGGCGCGCTGGTGGTCGCCTCGCCATTTCTGCTGACGCGCCTGCTGACGAATCAACTGAACCTGACCAGCATGCAGTGGCTGCCGCTTTACATGCTGGCGCTGCTGCGGCTAGAGCAGCGGCGCACCTGGGGGCCGGTCTGCGCCGCCGCTGCGGTGGTCGCGCTGCTCATCCTGACTGACTGGTATTGGACGCTGGTCGCCGTGCTTTACACCATCGCCTGGATCGGCACCGGGCTGGCCCGTGGCCCCGAGCGGGGCTGGCTGCTGCGTCGTTACGCGAGTCTCGCGGCGGTGGTGCTGGTCGTCACGGCCCCGTTCTTCGCCCTGATCTACCAGGCCCGCGCCCAGTTGCCCATCGGCAGCGGGCAGCCCTCGCCGGTGTGGGACGCCTACGTGCGCGGCTTTTCGCTGGACGGCCTGGGGCTGCTCTACCCCGCCGCCTATCAGCCGCTCTGGGCGACGCCGGTGGCGACCTTCCTCGACGCCGTGCGGCCCGGCCCCTTCAGCTTCGAGGGTTCGTACACGGCGGTCGGCTGGGTGCTGCTGGCGCTCGCCGCCCTCGGGGTGCGCTGGTACGGGCGCACCCACTGGCGGCTGCTCGTCTGCGCCGCCGTCGGCTACCTCTTTGCGCTTGGCCCGACGCTGCACCTGCTGGGGCGCAACACCGGCATCCCGCTGCCCTACGCGCTGCTTCAGAACTTGCCGCTGATTAGCACCGCCCGCCGCCCTAATCTGTACGCGGGGCCGTGCCTGATCATCGCCGCCATCTTCGCCGCGTTGGCGCTCCAACGGCTGCTGGCGCAGCGCCCAGCGGGCCGTGGGGCGCTGCTGCTGACCCTGGTGATCGCCCTAGCGACCGTCGAACTGTGGCCGCCGAAGACACACGACACCTACCTCATCAGCCGCTCGCCGGTGGTGGAGGCGCTACGCGCCCGGCCCGGCGCGGTCGTCGATCTGCCCTACGAGCGCCAGGAGAGCAGCCGGTCGCTGCTGAATCAGATGACGCACGAGCAGCCCATCGTCGGCGGCTATGTCTCGCGGCGCCCGCGCTACGATGCGCTGCGCTTCATGCCGCATCTGGCGCAACTCAGCGCGATGCAGCCCTGGCCGCAGCCGGATATTCTTGATGGCGCGGCGGCGCTCACGGCGGCCCAGTGCGCCTACCCCGTGCGCCACGTGCTGGTCGCCCGCGCCGAGACGACGCCGCAGCAGCTCGCGGGGCTGGCGGAAGTGCTGCGCGGCATCGTCGGCGGCCCACTCCAGCCCGCCAGCGCAGACGCCGCCTACACGCGCTACGAGCTGCCCAGCGGCGGCGACTGTGCGCCGTTTCTCTACCTGGGGCGCGGCTGGCAAGCGCCCGAGTCCGCGCAGGGGCAGACGTGGCGCTGGGCGAGTGACCGCAGCGATCTCTGGCTGGCGAACCCGCGCCCGACGGCGCAGGGGGTCACGCTTGAAATCGAGGCCGAGGCGTACGGCGTGACGGGGACAAGTCGCCTAATAAAGCTGGAACGCGACACGGGGCCAAGCGCCAGCTTCACCGTCGGGCGCGAACGGCGCGTCTACCGGCTGTTCGTCGCCGTGGCACCGGGGGTTCAGCAGCTACGCCTCCTGGCGGCGGCGACGGTAGACCAGGCGACCGGGCGCACGCTCAGCCTGAGCGTGACCCGCGTGCGGCTTGTGGGGGCTACGCCGCTGCCGGGGGCGCGCTGAGAGACTGTCTGAAAAGTTGCAACCGCCATGCACCCGCTTGTGCCGTCCAAGGTTCAGACCGAGAAGGTGTGCTATACTCTGGCGTTTGGACGAGGGTTGAGGCTGCTTCACTGTTTGGGTACGTGCAGGGCTTGCTGATGCGTTCGGCCTGCAACCTGAACCCCTGGCACCTGCAACCTTCTTATGCGGCGGTTGGTAGCGTGCGGATGGCGCTCAGACACAGGTCAGCGGGTACAGTTCAATGATCGAGGAGCGGCAAGCCGCAGACTACGCTGAGGATCGGCGCCAAGACAACTCGCGCAGGCTCGTCGCTGGGGCAGGGCAACGCCGACGTGCCGTGGTACGCCACAGCGGCGCGTTGCTGCTCTACACGCTCCTCGCCTTCCTCGTCAGTTGGCCCCTCGGGCGCTCGCTGACCACAGGCGTCATCGGTGCCGTTGCCGGGGTTGACGCCTTCCAGGGCACCTGGAACCTCTGGTGGGTCGCCGCGACCATCAGCCACGGCCAGTCGCCCTTCTTCACCTGGCTGCTCTACTACCCGTACGGCACCGATCTCTTTTGGCAGACCCTCCAGTTCTCGCATGGGGTTGCCGCGCTGCCGCTTACCCTCATCTTTGGCCCCATCAGCGGCTTTAACTGGACGCTGCTCACCAGCTTTGTGCTTGGCGGCTACGTCACCTTCTGCTTCGCACGCCGGGTGACTAGTCACACCCTCGGTGCCTTGGTCGCCGGCGTGATCTTCGCCTACTCGCCCTATCACATGCAGCGCATGGTTGATGGGCCACTTGAGATCACGGCCATCCAGTGGCTCCCCTGCTACCTCTTCGCGCTCTACCTGCTGCTTGAAGACCCACGCTGGTGGCGCTCGCTGCTCTGCGGCGCGTTGCTGCTTTGGGTCAGCCTCGGAAGCTGGTACTACGGCCTGTTCTGTGTGCTGGCGACGGGCTGCGCCGCGCTGGTCTGGCTGCTTATGCCTGATGAGTCGCCCCGTCGGGGCTGGCAGTGGCCGCGTCGGCACCAGTGGACGGCGGCGCTCTGGGGCGTCACGCCCGTGATCTGGTGGGGGCTTGTGCTGGCGCCACGCCTGATCGGCCTCGCGGCCCAGCCCGACGCGCTCTGGGATCTGCGGAGCATTCAGGCCGAGCGCTCGGCTGATCTGATGGACTTCTTTTTGCCTAACCCGCTGCACCCCCTCTGGGGCGAGGCGATCCGAGCGACCCGCGAGCGGCTCTATCCGCAGGCGATCATCTGGAATGTGGCCCTGGGCTGGGTTGGCCTGGCGCTGGGTGCGGTTGGCGTGGTGACCACCTGGGGCCGGTCGCGGCGCTGGCTGGCAATGCTGGTGCTCATGCTGCTGTTGGCGTTGGGGCCGTCGCTGCACGTGGCGGGCTATAACACCGGTCTGCCACTGCCCTTCGCCCTGATTCAGAACCTGCCCGGCATCAGGGCGGCGCAGCGCCCCAGCCATTTGGCGGTGATTGCTATTCTGATGCTCTCCATCCTCGCCGCCTATGGCCTTGCCTGGCTCAGTCGCCGGATGACGGCACGCGGCGCGGCGCTGCTCGCCGCCGGGGCCGTGGGCCTTATGCTGGCCGTTGACGCCTACGCTGGCCCAATGACGATTGTCAGCCGCACGGTTCACCCCTTCTACGCCACGCTGCCGCCGCCGCCCATGGACGCGGCGGGGCGTCCAAGCGGGGCGATCATGCCGCTGCCGCTCTACGTCAATATCAACCGCAGCGAGAATTTGACCCCGCAGATGACCCACGGCTGGCCGATCCTCGGCGGCTACGTCGCCCGCCCACCGAGCTACAGCTTCAGCCAGTACACCCCCGGCGTGCGCGAGTTGCAGGGCGAGCCGCCGCAGCCTGCCGATCTGGTGCGCCCCGGCTGGCCGCAGGCGGGCCAGCAGAGCCTCGCCGCCTACGGGGTGCGCTATATCACGCTGGACCTGACCAGCGATAAAGCCGATTACTTTGCCACGGTGCGCCGCTACCTCGACCAACTTCAGCTTGGCCCGCCGATTTTTGCCGATACGACGCTGGAGGTCTACGCGGTGCCGGAGGCGTGGTCGGCGCGTCCAGTCGGCTTTCTGGGGGCGGGTTGGTACGATCTAGAGCAGCAGCCGCCCTATCGCTGGCGCTGGATGGGCCAGGAGGCCGAGGTGCGACTGTTGAATCCCTTCAATCACCCGACACTGGCGACGCTCACCTTCACTGCCGCGAGCTACGCGCAGCCCCGCGCGCTCGCGCTTCGTCTCGACGCCACAGCCTTGGCCCAACTGACGATCTCTGCGAGCGGGCCAGAGACAAGACACCTGCGCTTCCTGCTCCCAAGCGGTGAACACACGCTTAACCTCAGCGCCTCCGCAACGCCGGATCGGCTACGGAACGGTACGCCGATCAGCGTGCGCGTCTTTGGGCTAGAGCTGCGCTTTGCTGAGCCAAGCCAAGGTTCGTAGCAGCTTTATCGTTCTGGTACGTGCGTCGCCTGCTGATGGGCGCGGCCTGAAACCTGAGACCCGGCACCTGAAACCTTGTTCCACCACGAGAACCGTAGCCAGCTATGCGCCCAGTAGCATCCATTAGTACGCAGGTGACCCGCACGCCATCCTCAGCGCGTGGCTTCCCCGCATGGCTCGGCGAGGCGCTCATCCTGATCGTGCTGCTGGTGGCCTGGGGGGCCGGGGCGGTCGCCGCACGCCGCGAGCTGACGCCCTACACGCTCGATCTTACCCAGCCGAAGCTGAATAGCACCTTCAACCTCTTCGGCTTCAACGACCTGGAGCGCAATGCGGAGTTCGCCTACCGCTGGACGAGCAGCTATGTCTTTGTGCAGTTGCCCTCAGCCTACCATCTGACGCCGAGCTATCTTGCGACGATGCGTCTCCAGGCGGGCATGCCGCACCCCAACCCGCTGACCTTCCTCGGCAACGAGCAGCCCCTGGTGAGCGTGACGCCCACCAACGACTTCCGGGTCTACCATCTGCTGATGCCGCCCGCCCCGCCGAATGACGCGAACCTCCGCCTAGCCTTACAGACCGAGCCGCGCATGCTGGCGGGCGACTCACGGCTGCTTGGCGTGGTGATGACCAGCCTTGAGCTGCGCGGGCTGCCCGCGACCGACTGGCCGGTGCTGCTCGTGCTGCCGCTGGGCCTAGCGCTGCTTTGGGCACTGGCGCGCTGGCGGGGTGCTGGGCCAGGCGGGGCGCTGCTGCTCTGCGGGCCGCTGGCGGCGGTCTTGCTGGCGCTCTATCTCTTCGTTCGCCCCGCGCCGCTCGCCTATTTCACCCTGGCCGCATGGAGCCTGGGGGCGGCTGCGGTGGCGACGTTGCTCGCCCGCGAGTCGCTCGTGCGCCTGGGTCTGGCGCTGCTTGGCACGCTGGTCAGCTTCAGCGGGATGCTCTGGGCAAGCTGGCTCTCCGATGACGCCTTTATCTCGTTTCGCTACGCCCAGAACTTTGTCGCTGGCAACGGCCTCGTCTATAACCCCGGCGAACGGGTTGAGGGCTACACGAACTTTCTTTATACGCTGCTGGTTGCGCTGCTGCTGCGCCTCGGCGGCGACCCGGTCTACTGGACGTATCTCTCCGGGGTTGGCTTCGCCCTCGCGCTGGTGCTGCTGACCTACGGCCTAGCTGGGCGTCTGCTTGGCCCCCGCTGGGCCTTCGTCGCGGCGCTGCTGGTGGCGACCAGCCAGAGTCTGCTGCTGCACAGTGCGCGTGGCGGCGGCCTAGAGACTGCGCTCTTCGCGCTGCTGCTGCTGGGTGCGGTTGCGGTCTATCTGCGGGGGCTAGGGGCAAGCGGCCCGCGCCCCCCCGCGCCGCGCTGGATGCTCCTCGCCGGGGTGCTGCTGGCCCTGGCGACTCTGACGCGCCCCGAGGGCGCGCTGCTTCTGGCTATCGCCTCGCTCCACTATGGCAGCCACGACCTAACGTGGGCCGACCTGCGGCAGCCGGGCGCGCTGGTGCGGCGCAAGCTGGGCCTGGCCGCGCTGATCGGCCCCTACCTATTAATCGTGGTGCCCTTCTTCCTCTGGCGCTACAGCTACTACGGCGACCTGCTGCCCAATACGTTCTATGCCAAGACCGGCGGCGGGCTACGGGCCGTGCCGCGTGGGCTTGAGTATAGCTGGGGCTTCGCACAGACGATGGGCGGGCCGCTGCTGCTGCTGGGCTTTGGCGGGCTGATCGCCGACTGGCGCGGCGCGCTGCGCGGCTGGCGCGGCTACCTGCTGCTGCTGCTCGGCATGTACACGGCCTACATTGTCGCGGTTGGCGGCGACCACTTTCGCGGTGAGCGCTTCTTCGTGCCGCTGGTGGCGCTCTTCGCCATCATGGTTGCCGATGGTCTGGCGCAGCTTGTTCGCTGGGCGTTGGCCCGCCCGACCCTGCGGCTGGCAACGCCAGCCTTGGTGGTGCTGCTGCTGAGCGGCTACAGCGTGTATGCGCTCGGGCGGACGCGCTCGATTGACACGATTATTCAGGGCATGGACGAGAGCGTCTGGATCTGGCGCGAGCTTGGCTGGTGGATGGCCGATCACGCCGGGCCAGATGAGAGCATCGCCGTGACTGGGGCGGGGGCCATCGCCTACTACGGACAGCACCCCACGATTGACATGCTCGGCCTCACCGACCGCCACATTGCTCGGGTCGAGGTGGCCGACATGGGTGCGGGAACCGCAGGTCACGAGAAGCGTGATCCGGCGTATGTCCTTAACGTGCGTCGCCCTACCTACATCCCTGATCTGTGGCAAGATTACTTCACTGATCGAGCCGCGCTGCGGGCTAATTATGCAATGATCGTGATCAAGACCCGCTACGGCAGAGAGCTTGTACTCTGGAAGCGCCGTTCGTGAGCGGTGAATGGTGGTCTAAACCCTTTTTTAATAGATGATCTTGCTGGGAAGTGAATTGCACCCTAGCATCTCATGAGAGAGATATGCTTTTTGTGTAATTTTGATGCTCACCGAACTCTCATTGACAAAACGAGGCCACCGATCTATGATCTTGTTTGCCTATCCCTAGCCTGTCCCCATAGGCTGTGAATACACTTGAAACTGTCTTCTAGGCAGCGTGTTCTGCCTGTTGCAGCTAGCCCCCCTGGGCGAACCCGCCTACATTCAGTAAGGAGTACCTTCTCATGAAACGTCGTCAGGGCACGAATACGCTCATAGCCGGTATCGCCGGAGCGGTCGTCGTCGTGGTGGTCAGCCTTGTGGTTACCTTTGGGATGCGGAGCCAGGGGCAGGCCCAGGAGGAGCCGCCGATCCTCCCTACGTTGAGCTTATCGCCAACGCCGAACATTCCGCCAAGCCCGACGCCGGTGCCTGCGGTCGCCAGCACGGTGCTTGCCAAGCCTGAGTTTCGGAGCGACGACTCGCTGACCCTCTGGGAGTTCGTTGATGTCGGGGTGAAGCTGCCTGAGGATCACTCGGTGTGGCATGTCGTGGATGGTGCGCTGCTTCAGGATCGCACGGGCGCTGCGGGCAACCCTAACCCCTATGAGACGATGGCCTTTATCGGCAGCCCCGCCTGGACGAACTACACCGTCAGCACGCGCTTCTACGATCAGGGCAACGGGAACGCCGGCCTCGTGGCCCGACGCCAGGGCGAGAGTTTCTATCGCCTACGGATGCTCGCCAGCTTCTTCAGCGATACGCCGAGGCTGATCCTTGAGAAGGTGGTCAACGGTGAGGCGACGCCCCTGGCGACTCGCGATGTTCCCGGCTACGAGATTCATACGTGGTACACGATTGCCTTGAGCGCTAACGGGCCAAGTCTGCAGGCATTTGTCAACGGCGAACTGGTGCTTGAGGCGAAGGATAGTGCGTTGAGTAGCGGGCAGCCTGGCCTCTTCACTCGTGCCGTCGGCAAGCTTCGCTTTGGTGATTTCGTCGTCACCTCACTGTGACGTGGCGAACCGACGGCTCAACTGGGTGGCTGTACGTTCGATATTGACATAAGCAACTCGCGCATCATGATGCCATGGGGCAGCCTGATGCGCGCTGCTTGATGAAGGGAGCCGCGTGATGTTTCGTGCGTTTTTCATCGGGGTCTTCAGCGCACTGATTGTGCTGGCTGGGGTTCTCCCGATCAATGCGGTCGTTCAAGCTCAGACAGCGCCTAATCTCCAAGCCATATCCCGCCAGACGCTGCCATCGTCAACCGAAGCCAAAATTCCTGATGTGGCTGCGGCCAACAAGATCGTGGCGGTTGCGGACACTGGGAATAAACGGGACGCCATGTCATGGGTGAAAGCTGATAGTGCCGCCACCTTTGGCGACCCGGCGCGGCTCGGCGACGCCAATGGCATCTCGCTCTATGCCAACACCGCTGTGTCAGCCGCACCGAATGGTGTGATGACCTATGCCTGGATTAGCAGCGATAGCGGCGGCCCCATCTTTGTGCGCCAGCGCGCCGTGGATGGGACCCTGTTACCGCAGGTTCAGGCCGCCCCAGGCACGTCATTCCGTGCCTATGTCGATGTGGCTGCGACTACGACCGGCACGATTGTGGTCGTTTGGTCGCAGGATCGATTTTTTCGCTATAGCTACTCAAATAACAATGGCGCGACCTGGTCTGGTGTTGACATCGTCAGCGATAAAGAGAGTCTGAACGTTCCGGCGCTAAGCGTTGGAGCGGATAACCGTATCATGCTTGCCTTTGGTGCCGCGACGGGCATCATCTACGCAGGAACCTGGAATGGCACCGGCTTCTCGGTCGAGCAGGTGAGCAGCGGCAACGCCTACGAGGCTGACCCGACAATTGCCGTTGGCCCAGATGGCACCGCCTATGTGGCTTGGCGCCGAATTGGTGGCGGCTATTACTATGCAGCTCGTCAGGCGACCGGGGCATGGCCTGCCTCGCGGCTCAGTAGTGCCGAGTTGTATGGGTTTGCCTCGATTGCCTCCGATGAGAGTGGGAACCTTGTTTTTGCCTGGGCCGACACCGGCGGCGGCATTAATGTTGCGTACAAAACGGTGGACAATGTGTTCGGTGGCCCCGTTCGCATGATTCAGGGCGACGCCAACTTCATGGTGCGGGTGGCGATGAATAGCAATGGCAAATCGTGGATCCATGTGGCCGCCGAGCGCCATGGTGGCTCTGGCTTGCACACCGATTATGTATTGCTGTCGGCGCAGGGTGCGGCTGCGATGAGCGTATCACCAGTTCTTGAACCCAGCGTGACCCTGCTCAAGGGCACGACCCCGATTGTCGGTAATAAGACGTCCGTCAACCTAGGCTTCTCTGCTGTCTCTGGCTCGCCGAACCAGATCCGCTGGCGCTGGAATGTTGCGCCTACCGATACGCTCAGTGACTCGGGAGGATGGCAGGCCGCGACGATCACCACGACGGTTCCGATCCTTGTGCCGATTGCCGCCTCGGTGAATACCACAGACTGTCTCTCTGAGACGCTTTATATCCAAGTGCGTGATAGTACCACGACCGCGTCGGAGGTAAAGCCGGTCAACGTCATTGTCGATAGCCAGGCCAGCGGCTCTGTACGGGCCGTGAATCCCTACATCGGCAATAAGTCTACGGTCTTTACGGCTGGGCAGGATGTCCAGCCAGCGGATCTGACCACCGACACTGGGGCCAGTGATGGCGACCCGAATTATACGCGGTGGCCACAGCTCTACCTGGAGGTGAACGGCGGGGCGGAATGCAGCGGCCTTTCGCAGCTTCAAACCGGTGCATCGCTCGCTGCGCTTGGGACGCCCTTTGGCATCGTGAATAACTTCCTTGCCACTGCGATCCTCATCCCGAACTACAACTTCAGCACTATGCCTATACCGCAGAGTTCCTCGACCGTAGCGGTTCGCGTGAGTGATAAGGTTGGCAACCTGCTCGATTACACCAATGTCATCACCGTCGATACGATCAAGCCGGTGTTGAATACTCTGACGCTAACCCCGACGCTAATCATAACGGTCAACCCTAGTGCGACGATCCTAGCTGACCTGAAGTTCTCTGACATACAGGTCACCGACGCCTATCCCGGTGGCTATTGGGGCGCTTGGGTTACCAACAGTCTGACGCCGGTGACTAACCCGCTCACTGATACGGCCCTGCTGTGGACGCCAGTCAGGATCCCTGATCAGGCCAACCCAGTGATCAAGGGTTGGAGTTTGGCCTCGCGCCTGCCTGTATCGTTTAAGTCCCTCCAGCCGAATACGACCTTCTACGTCTACACACGCTTCCTGGACGGCGCAGGCAATCCGACTGATGGGGTCATCTCGCAGACGATTACCCTGGCGAATATTACGCTGCCAAGACAATTCCTGCCGGCGGTGAGACGCTAAGCGTCGCCCTTGGTAGTACCGCCAGCGGCTGGGTCGTCCGACGCAACCGCTGGCGGAGCCTCACCTATGACTGTAAACCGCACGGCCCCGTTCGCCGCGCAGGATGGACGCCCCCCGCTGGGGCGGTTGCGGGTCTGGCTGACGACCCACGACACTGGCCCATGGTTGCTCCTCCTCGTCTGTCTGCTGCTGTTACCCCTCAGCGTGCCACGGGTCGCCCTGAGCGACGAGGTGCAGTACTATGCCTACCTCCGCTCAGTCTACTTCGACCACGACCTCGACTTTCGCAACGAGTACACGTACTTCGCTGAACAGGGCCAACGCTTTGGCGATCAGGCCGTGGCGAACGCCCTGTTGCGCGAGGATGCGAATAACCCGAACCCACAGACGGGCCTGCTGCGGAACGTGGCCCCTGTTGGCTCGGCGCTGATGTGGGCACCGGGCTTTGTGCTGGCTGACTTGGGCGTGCTGCTCGCCCACCGCTTTGGCGCTACGATGCCTCGTGACGGCTTTGCGCGGCCCTACATTGTCGGCGCGTGCATGATGTCGGCGCTCTACACGCTCTTGGGGCTACAGCTTACCTATCGGCTGGCGCGGCGCTACGCGGGCGACTTTGCGGCTACCACCGCCACCCTGACCGTCTTTCTGGCCTCGCCGCTGGTCTTCTATACCTACATCGCGATGCCCTGGTCGCACGCCACCGGCTTCTTCCTCGTTGCGCTCTTTTTGCATCTGTGGGCGCACGCCTGGGGCCACGGGGCGAAACGGGGGCTGGGGCGCTGGCTGCTGCTTGGCCTCGTCGCTGGCCTGATGGTGATGACCCGCGAGCAGTTGGGTCTGCTGCTGATCATCCCAGCCCTAGAGGCGCTGGGCCTTTATTGGGGGCTGCTGAAGGGGCGAAGTTGGGGCGTGGCGCTGGCGCTATTTGGGCGACACTTGGCCTTCGTGGGGGTGATGGCGCTGACGGTCACGCCGCAGTTGGTGGCCTACCAGATCCTCAATGGGCAGCCCCGCCCCTCGGCGACGGTGGCGAATAAGCTTGACTGGGCCAGCCCGCACTTCTTCGACACGCTGTTTGACCCTGGGCGCGGCGCCTTTCTGTGGGCACCCGTGCTGGCCTTGGGGCTGCTCGGTCTCGGCTGGCTGGCCCGCCGCGACCTCGCTCTGGCCCTGCTGCTCCTGGCGGGCTTCCTCGCGCAGACCTACCTCAACGGCGCTTTCGGCACCACCTGGCACCTGCGCGGCGCCTTCGGCTTTCGGCGCCTGATCGAGTGTACGCCGATCTTTGTGCTGGGCCTAGCCGCCCTGGTCGAGTGGCTGCGCCCGCGCCTTGGGCCTTGGCCGATCCTCGTCGTCGCCGCGCTGCTGGTCTACTGGAACCTGGGGCTGATCGCCCAGTGGACGTTCATTCGCACCGAACTGCGCCGCGAGTTGATCTGGAATGATCTGCTCACCTGGCAGTTCGTCAAGGTGCCCGGTCAGATTTTCGGCAAGCTCTGGACGCTGCTTTTTGACCGCTGTCGGCTGGTGACGAATCAGAACTGCTAAGGCACGGTTTCAGGTTTCAGGTGTCGGGTTTCAGGTTTCAGGTTTCAGGCCGAGCGCATCAGTAATCGACGTACGCACCAGCACTGTACGCAGACTGAAGGGGGCAAGGGCGGGCTTGACCCGCCCTTGCCCCCTTCCAGCGCTACAGCGCCTTCTGCCCCTCGCGGGTGCTGGCTAGGGTGCCCAAGTGGCAGGCTTCGCTCAGGCTGACGAGGTAGGGCAGATCCTTGCCGTACTCGATCACCGAGATGCTGGCGTTGGTCACCCAGATGCGGTTGATGCGATCCATGTTCATGCCAAGGGCGTCGGCGACCAGAATCTTCACAACGACATCGTGGGTACTCACGATGACGGTCTGGTCTTTGTGCGAGGCGGTGATCGCCTCCAAGAAGTCGAGCGTGCGCTTCAGGATGTTCGAGAAGCTTTCGCCACTGGGCATCTGTGAGCGCGTGGGATGCTCGCGCCACTCGCTTAGACCGTCGGCGTACTGGGTGCTGATCTCTTCGGCGTACTTGCCCTGCCACTCGCCGTGGTCAATTTCAAGCAGCGCCTCAGAGGGGGTCACCGGCACGCCTGGGTGGTGGGCGGCGATGGCATCGGCGGTGCGGGCAGCCCGCTGGAGTCGGCTGGTGTAGATGTGGTCGATCTTCTCGCTGCGTAGGCGCTCGGCGAGCGCGGCGGCCTGGCGCAGGCCAAGCTCCGAGAGGGGCGAGTCGATCTGCCCCTGGTAGCGGTGAATGCGATTCCACTCGCTCTCACCGTGACGGACGATAATTAGGCGCATGGTGGGTTGCCTCTTCTACGCTAGGTGGCTGTTCCTTCCGGCTGTGCATTATAGCCGAAGGGGTAGCACCGGCTGACAGATGGGCGCACAATGACTTGGGCTAGACAAGGTTCAATTGCCGCGCCAGCCCTCACCCCCCAGCCCCCTCTCCCTGAGCGGGAGAGGGGGAGCCGAACGCATCCTGCTGCGGAATCTCCCCTCTCCCCGTGAGGGAGAGGGGCCGGGGGTGAGGGGCAAAAATGGCTACGGTGCAACCTCTAGCTGCACCGCGCTGACGGAAAGGCTGATCGGCTCGCGTCTGCCAGGGTCGGCCTCGGTGGGTGCCTCAACGCTCAGGTGGCTTGCGCCTGGGGGAAGGAGCAGGCGCAGGCTGCGGGTGGAGGCCACGGGCTGCGCGCTGACCGCCCAGGTGCCGGCTGGTGCCCCGCCGAAGCGCAGCGTCGCCACACGCGGGCGACCGTAGCTCTCGGCGCGCAGGTGCAGGGCGACGGGGGCTGGCACCGCGCCAGGGTTTAGCAGCGTCAGCTCGCCACTCGCGCTCATCCAGCGCCAGCGCCGGTCGCCGCTGCGCTCTTCGGGCGACCAGCCGCGCCCAAAGAAGACGAACGGCGTGGCGTTTGCCGGGGGGACGTGGTACACCGTTAGGCTGCCGTCGGCGTAGCTGGGGGCGACATTTGGCAGCGCCTGCGCCAGCGCCGCCTTGGCCGCAGCCCGCCGCTCGGGCGCGATGCGCTCCCAGCGCACGACCACGTCGCCGATGCCATAGGCGGCCAGCACTTCCGCCGCTGTGGCACCAGCCGGGTCAGCCAGGGTGGCATCGTCGGGCGCAAGGCGCCAGAGTTGGCGCACCCCCGGCGTCAGTTCAGCAAACGGGTAGGGCGGGGTGCGGGCC
>CAIWXH010000246.1 GCA_903916565.1 uncultured Oscillochloris sp.
GGCGATACGTTGTCGAGGGGCGAACCCCTCAACCTCTGTCACCAGATTGTTCGAGTCCAGACCGGGCGCCGTGGGCGTGGGCCTCGCGTCAGGGGGCGGTCGCTCCGGGTGGCCCTGCTGGGCGGGGGAGCGGGCACCAACTACCCGCAAGGGGCGCACCTTGGGCATCCGGGCCGCCTTGTCGGCGGTTGCCCCGAGTATAGCAGAACCGCCGCACTGGGGGACGAAAATCACCACGCCCCGTTAGGACAAACTCGGTTGGGCGAGCAACGCGAACGGCACGCGCGCACGTAGCGACGGCGCGCAGTGGGTTCCCCATGCTCAGGGCCGGACGAGTGCGAGCCTGCCTTGGGCAATCGCGTGCAGGAGGATCGAGACCGAGGGGCGTTGGAAGCGGTTATAGGCGGCATGCCGCACCGCGAGGCGGGTCAAGACCCGAAAGGCCGCAGATGAGAGGTGGATCCGCAGCGCGATAGGCGTGAGCGGTGGGGTAAGGGGGTGCGGTGAGGCGACCAGCAGGAGCGTGCCCGCACTGAGGGTGCGCGGGATCGCGGTCCAATGGGGCGGAAGATCAAACGATTGGGCGAGGGCGGCAAGCCGAGCGACATCGTCAGGCCGCAGCGCGACGGATCGATTTCTTGGAGGGTCAAGCAGGTTGCTTGGATCGTGGCGACGACCCATGCGGAAACTCCGGTGCTGGTGACCACATCATGGTGGTGCTGACCGCTGTGTTGAGCAGGAAAAAGAAGATGCTACAATGGGCACCGTTGTGCAGAGCGAGCAGAACCTTCCATCCGCCGGCTGGGGAGTCAGTCGGATGAAAGGCTCTAGCTCGGCTTCCCTTGTTACCAAAACGAATATTATAGGCGGTCTATGGAACTGGTGTCAAGCGACTCCCCATGTGGGAGTCTATGGGCTCGCTCTTTGGTCAGAAGCTGCGCTACCTACGCAGGCGCCAGCACCTGACCCAGCGGGATCTGGCAACGTCCATCCACCCTGGGTCGCAGGCGCATATCAGCAATATGGAAGCGAGCCGATCCACGCCATCACTGGAGGTCATCGTCGCCGTAGCAAACCTCTTTGCCATCCAGGTTGCCTACCTCGTGCGCGAGGATGTGCCAGTGCAGGCAGCTGACCATTTGGAGTATCAGCGGAGATCTGATGACGTGCCGCTTGGCGTCGCGGTCTTTAGCCTGAATCTGACTCGGCTCCGCGTGCAGGCAGGGCTTACCCAAGCCCGGCTTGCGGCACAACTCGCGCTTGGCGGGCATGCCCATATCAGCTTTCTGGAGAATGGTCACAAGCTGCCCTCGGTCGAACTGTTGCAACGGGTCGCCGATCGCTTTGGCGTCACCGTTGACGATCTGCTCACGGCCTCGCCATAGCCCAGCCACTGCACGTGTGCGAGACTGGAGCCACCGCCATAGCGGTCTCGGGTATCAGAGATACTTCATGAGCAGCACGCGCATGCGTGATCACGCCGTCGTAGGCCGAATTCCTCGACGTACGACCGTGCGGTTGTGGTTAAGAAATGGTAACGCGGGCCATCGTACGCGCAGCGTTTCTCATTCCAAAAACCAGCGCATGGACGAGGGTAAAGGCGCCAGTACAAACCCATTGACAGCGCGCTACCAGACGTTTACACTACGTCTAGCCTGCACTGAGAGGTACTATGCGGTTCCGCATTCGTCTCCAACCGGACGGCTCGTGGCTTGAGCGGGAGCTCTTGCGGCGGGCGTGGACGTATCAGGACTTGGCGACCCACGCGGGGATTAGCCGGATGACCCTGTACTTCCTGCTGAACCCCGGCGTCTACGGCACCCGCCGCAAGCTGCGGCGCGGCACCCTGATGCCGCGTACCGCCCGCGCCATTGCCGAGGCCCTGGTGGGGCCAGGCGGCGATGTGGCGGCCATGCTGGAGCGCTATTTCGAGGTGGATCGCCATCCCGTCAGCGCCTGACCCGTTCGCCCGCCGTCGCGCCTGTCGGGACATCCATCGCCGCCGCGCCTATCGGGACATCCATGCCTGCACTCGTCGGTTCATCACTCCCCGAGCACGGCCAGTTGGTCGAGGTGCGCCAGCGCCGCTACGTCGTCACCGAGGTGCGTCAGAGTACCCTCCCACCCGATCCCCTTCGCATCTACGACCCCACCCCGCAGCATCGCGTGACCCTCGCCTCCGTCGAGGATGACGCCATCGGCGAGGAGTTGCAGGTCATCTGGGAGATCGAGCCGGGTGCCCAAGTGGTCGAGGGCGCCGCGCTGCCGCAGCCCACCGGCTTCGACGCCCCGCGCCGCTTCGACGCCTTTATGGATGCGGTGCGCTGGGGTGCGATTGCCAGCGCCGATGTGCGCGCCCTTCAGGCGCCCTTCCGCTCCGGCATTGCCATTGAGGACTATCAGCTTGACCCAGTCGTGCGCGCCATCCAGATGCCCCGCGCCAATCTGCTCATCGCCGATGATGTGGGCCTCGGCAAGACGATTGAGGCGGGCCTCGTCGTCCAAGAGCTTATCCTGCGCCACCGTGCCCGCTCGGTGCTGATTGTCTGCCCAGCGGCGCTGCAACTCCAGTGGCGCGACCAGATGCGCGATAAGTTTGGCCTGGAGTTCCGCATCGTCGATACGGAGCTGATGCGCGGCCTGCGCCGGGCGCGCGGCCTCCACGTCAACCCC
>CAIWXH010000247.1 GCA_903916565.1 uncultured Oscillochloris sp.
GCGCGGGTCAGATCGGCTGATGCGGGTGTGTTCGACAAGCTGCATAGAAGGAGTGTTCAAACAGATGTACGCATAGGCACAGTATACCAGGAATGGCGCTTTTCCGCAATAGGACGAGATAAAACGCTATGAAACGTAATGATTCTTATGAACGCAAACAATACACAAGGGGCTAGCCTACTCACCCCCGAAACGCTTGAGAACCTCAGCGGCGTTGGTGGGTGCGACCTCAAGGGTGTCAAGGATCACCTCTTTGGGCGGTTGGGCCTGCTGCTCAAGGATCTTGACGGCCCACTCGATGGCCTCTTGGCCGCCGGTGGGATAGACGTAGGTGACATTGATCCGCTTGGCGCGCACCGACTTGATGCCGCCGTCGGGGGTAGGCAGCCCGTCGATGCCAATGATCAGCGTCGTGCTTGGGTTAAGCTTAAGCGCTTGAAAGGCTTTGAGCGCCCCCTCGGCCATGGGGTCGTTGTGAGCATAGACGACATCAACTTTCGGGTTGACCTTGAGCATCTCGCTGGCAAGCGGGGTGGCCTTGTCGCCGAGCCAGTCGGCGTTTTGGCTGGCGATAATCTTGACCTTCGTGTTGGTGGCGATGCCCTCGCGGAAGCCGTCGCCGCGCTCGCTGGCGGGAGTCGAACCCTCAAGGCCGCGCACCTCGATCACGTTGCACGGATCGCGGCCCTGGTCTTGGCACCACTTGGCGGTGTAGGCTCCGGCTCGCCGACCGATCAGTTTGTTATCGGCACCGATCCACATCGTATATTTGTCGCCATTGACTTTGCGGTCGAGGATAATCACCGGGATGCCCTTCGCATAGGCTTGGGCAACCACATTGGTCAGGGGCGTCGCCTCGTTCGGCGAGATGATCAGCAGGTTGATGCCTTGCTCGATGAAGCGCTCGACATCGGCGACCTGGGTGGCGTTGTTCTGGGCGGCATCGGTGAAGCGAACTTCCAACTCGGGATGATTGCGGGCGGCAGCGGCGATCTGTGCGTTCATCGCGGCACGCCATGGCTCGGCGTTATTGGCCTGAGACATGCCAATGACAAAGGGCTTGGTGGTGGGCTGGGCCGTAGGCTGAGTACTGCCGCAGGCGGCGAGCAGACTGACCAGACTCAGCACGGTGGCGGCGAGAAAAGGGCGAAGATGCCTGTCCATACGGATGCTCCTTGCAGACAGCGACCTCGGATGCTGTGGTACGGCTTGGTACCAGCAGAGTGCCCTGAATATAGCACCTTTTGGTTATACCTTAGCACACATTGGCGCGCTACAACCGGCACGACTGAAATCTGGTAGCGTGCCGTTTAATTCAGACAGTCCCAAGCGCGCGTTCAGGTCTTTGCCTGATAGCCAAGGCTACGGGGCTAGATGACGCTACTTCGTACAAGGATCGTCTGAACCCATCAGGGCAGAGGAGTAAAGGTCATGACAAACACACGTCTTTTTATCATTGACCCCAGCCGTGCGCTGGTTGAAGCCACCCGTAGCCTCTTTGCCGATAGTGAGCAGATCCAGATTGTCGGCTGGGCCACCACCGCCGAAGAGGCGCTAGGCAAGCTCGCGCAGCTACACCCCGACCTTGTGCTGGTCGATCTGGTGCAGGCGGATCATCTTTCATTTCAGCTCATCAGGGCGATCAAAGGTCATGCCTATGCGCCCGCCGTGGTGGTGATGAGCCTCTATGATAGCCAACCCTTTGCCCAGCTTGCGCGCGAGGTGGGTGCCGATGGGTTTGTCTCAAAGGCCGAGTTGGTCACCCAGCTTGAGCCGCTCGTGGCGGCGCTGCAAACCTCGGCCCACCGCGCTCACGCCGGTGAGACGACGAGTCCGATGGGCATGGCGTAACGGACGAGGCCAGCGCCATCGAAGGGGAGTCGAGGCGCTCCATAATGGCGACTATGTGCGCCCAGGGCTGAGGCAACGTCACCCGCCAGCCCCCGCCCGGTGGCGGAAGCCACGGGCGACGCGGGACGAAGGCCGCCTGCGCGGCCTCAACCAGCCTGCGAAGGCAGGCTTCGCACCAAAGAGCCGGGGGCTTTAGTCCCCCGGCTCTTTGGTGCAACCGCCCTGTAGCCCCATCCGCTAGGGGGTGTATGATAGGTGTCATGGATGATCAGAGCAGCATCGATAGCCTTCTTGTCAACGAGCGGCGCTTGCGTGCGCTGATCGAGCATAGCGCTGATGGCCTCGCCCTGATTGATCGGCACGGGGTGGTGCGCTATGTCAGCCCCGCCGCCGAACGGATCACTGGACTCTCGCTGACCGAGTTCGTCGGCGCTAAAGCCTTCGCCTTTGTGCATCCAAGTGACAAAGAGGATCTTCAAGACCTTATGGCTGGGCTGCTGACCGCGCCCGGCACCGCGACCGTCGAGCTGCGCCTGCGCCATCAGGATGGGCTGTGGCGCTGGGTCGAGGCCATGCTGACCAATCTGCTGGACGAACCTGATGTGGGTGCGCTCATCGTCAATTTCCGCGATGTTAGCAGTCGGCGGGAGACCGAGAAGGAGCTACAGCAGTTCGCCAATGAGTTAGCCGCGCTGCACCGGCAGGAGCGCCGCGCGCGTATGCAGGCCGAGACGCTGCGTAAAACGAACCTCGCCCTCACCCGCACGCTTACGCTTGATGTCGTGCTTGAGGCGATGTTCGGCGCACTCGTCCGTCTGGTGCCCTATGAGCGAGCCTCGATGATTCTGCTCCGCGAAGATGAGGTTACGGCGGTCTATCGGATGCAAGGCACCTACGACGCGAAGGTAACACTGCTCCCACCCGAAGCCGTTGATCTTGATGCGTTCCCACCGCTCAAGGCGCTGCTGACGGCTGAGGCTGGCCTGCTCATCGCCGACACCGCCGACGGTACCGACGCGCCAGGGCGTAGCTGGCTGGGCGTGCCGATGCGGATTAACGGCATCTTGATGGGCCTCTGCATGCTTGAGGCCGCCGGGCCGGGTCGGTATAGCCAGGATCACCTGCAATGGGTCGCGGCGGTGGTGGCCCAGGCGTCCATCGCGATCCAGAATGCCCTACTCTTCGACGAGGTGCGCCACGCTCGCGGGCAACTCCAGACGCTCTCGCACGAGCTGATTCGGGTGCAGGAGACTGAACGCCGTGCGCTGGCCCGTGAGTTGCACGATGAGATCGGGCAGGTGCTGATCGCGCTTCAGCTCAATCTGCGCGGGATGCAGGAGCATCGCGGTGGCGCGACCAAGGAGTCCCGCCTCGCCGATAGCATCGGGCTGGTTGATCGACTCATTCAGCAGGTGCGCTCGCTCTCGCGTGAACTGCGCCCGCCGCTGCTCGACGACCTTGGCCTCACGCCTGCGCTGAACTGGCACCTTGACCAGCTCGCCAAGCGGTCGGGCATCGAGCTGAAGCTCAACGCGCTGCTCGGCGAGCAGCGCCTTCCCTCAGATGTCGAGATCAGCGTGTTTCGCATTGTCCAGGAGGCGCTGAACAATGTGGTGAAACACGCACAGGCGACCCATGTGCGCGTGGATCTGCGGCAGAGCGCGGGCGAGTTGCGCGTCAGCATCACCGACGATGGGGTCGGCTTTGACCCCGCTGCGGAACACACCAGGGCCACCAGTGGCGTCAGCTTGGGGCTGATCAGCATGCAAGAGCGCGCCCTGTTGGCTAATGGAACCATCGAGATCATTTCGGCGCCGGAGGCGGGAACCTGTGTGCGCGCACGCTTTACCCTGGCGTCAACAGAGGCGCTGCGCTAGCGCCTGCGGCGCTTCCGGCTGCGCGGTCACGGGCAAAACCCTGGTTAGTGGTAGCCAGATGCCGCAAACGTGCTATACTGTAAGCGTAGGCCAACATCATCCGCTGTGAGATCCTGATCCCTCCCTCCATCTGGTCCCACGGTTATACTTCGTCGCTCGAAGCATGTTGTTGTGTTCGCCGGAGCGAGCGTGTCGGGTTCTTGCCTGGCCACCGGCTGTTCGGGTGTCGATGAGTGTATCGTGGAGGTAGCGCTGCTGTCCTCCCTAAGTCATGCGCTACAGCGCAGAGGAGTCTTGGAATGCAGGTCAAGTTGTTTGTTGGCAATCTGCCTTGGAGCGTTGGTGATGCTGAGCTCACCCAGATTTTCGCCAACCACGGTGAAGTGCAGAGCGCCCGTGTGATCAGCGACCGGGATACCGGTCGCTCGCGTGGGTTCGGCTTCGTCGAGATGGAGACTGATGACATCGGTGCGCTGATCCGGGCGACCGATGGTCACGAGATCGATGGCCGCAACCTGCGCGTCAACCAGGCCGAGGATAAGGGTCCCAGCCCCCGGCGCGGCCCTGGCGGCGGCGGCGGTGGCGGTGGTGGTGGCGACCGTGGTGGCTTCGGTGGGCGCCGCGACCGCTACTAGGCCCAACGGCTTAGGCGCGTAGACGTCGGCTTTGTGTCGAGGCGGGGGATCGCCCCTCGCCTCCACATTTTCTCTGGCGGTGCCATCGCACAGGTGCGGTTGCCCCTTGCTGGCAACACCGAAAGGTGATACCGATGACGACTCTTGATATGAGCACGCCCGGTGAACTGCGGCTAACCCTGCGCGGCGAGGCGGAAAACGCTATTCTGTCCACGTTGCGGCGTTGGCCCTACTGGCTCCGCGTTGAGCTGGAACACGACCTCACCGATACGGCGCAGTGTGTGGCCGTCACACTAATTACGGGCCGTAACCAAGAGGCGACCCTCCGCGAGATTCTGCGGCGCAGCTTTGGGCTGGCGTTCCCCCCCGAGGGTGGCGATCTGACCCTGCGACCGGCGCCGGAACCCAGGTCGCGGCGGCGCGGGTTTGCTGCTCGCCCCAGCTGAGCCTTGCCCGCCCCTTCCGCCCGCATTGGGTGCCCTTGGCTATCCCCTCAACCCCCTCATCGGTAGACTCAGTCTACCGGCGAGGGGGTTGGTTGTGTAGGCCCGTGGCAGCTAAGCACGCCCCTACTTCACCCCAAGGTACTGCCTGAACCAGAGCAACTGGGCCTCGGCGGCGGCGCGCTGGCTGGCTGGCGCGCTCAGTCCGTGCCCTTCGCCCAGAAACGTGAGCAGGCGTACGGGAGTGCCGTTGGCCTGAATCTGGTCGTGAAAGCTCTGCATCAGCTCGATAGGCTGAAAGTCGTTGCTACCGTGAAAGATCAGGGTCGGCGTCTTGATCCGCCCGGCGTTGTAGAGTGGTGAGTCGCGCACGTACTCTGCTCCCTTTGTCTGCGGCCCGCCGTTTTCGAGGTAGGCTTCAAGCGCCGCACCCACAAACTGGAAATCGTGGATCAGCTCGACCCACGAGCATTGGGTGTTGGCCGCTGCGTACAGTTCGGGGTAGCGCACGATGCTTGCGCTCGTGAAGTAGCCGCCATACGAGCAGCCGGTAATACCCACCTTGCCACGGGCCGTCCAGCCGCGTGCCATCATCTGGCGCACGATCTCCGCCATTTCGTCGATGTCCACCTGCCCAAAGTTCGTGTGGTCGGCCTGGGCGCGCACCAACGCTGGCCCATAGCCCTCGCGCCCGCTTAGCGGCACCACCAGCACGCTTAGGCCGAAGTTCGCCAGCAGGTTGAAGGGACGCTCGACCTGCGACCCCCACGCATTGCCCATCCAGACTCCCGGCCCGCCCTCTTGCCAGACGACCAACGGCGCTTGACGCGGCGGGAAGGGCGCGTCTTTCGGCTGCACTAGCAGACCTTCACGGCGGGCACCGCTCGCCAACTGGAACTCGACCCGGCTCACGCGCACCTGGTTCAGCATCTCTAGCTCATGATTGTCCCAGGTCAGCCGGTAGATGCCCCTGCCGTCCCAGCCGATGCGATAGAGCGCGGGCGGGGCGTAGAACGAGCTTTGATCGTAGATTAGTTGCCGTGAGCTGCGCGTGGTGAGCCAACTCTGTGGACTGGCGAAGCCTGCCTGGGTCGGCAGGGCGCGAAATTCGCCCGAGCGCCGATTGTAGTAGTAGAGCTTATGCTCAAGGCCAGCGGGCGAACTGAAGATGATCTCGTCGGGCGAGACGAAGCGGGCTAGGCTGAAGGTGAAGAACGCGCCCTGAAGCTCGGGGCGGTCGAAGCTGCCCAGCGCGACGCCATCGGCGCTGAAGAAGCGCAGCATGATGTCGTCGGGGAAGGTGTAGCTAGGAAAGCGACGGCCCGCAATGGTGCTGGGGTGCTGCATCTGGGCCAGCAGGGTCTGTCCATCGGTGGCCCACTCGACATTGAAGAAGACCTCGCTGCCCACCTCGGGCGCGCTTACGCTGGATAGCGGCGGGCTGCCTGGCGCGTTCAGGTCGAAGATCTCCAGCACGTTTTGCTGGAAGAACGGATTTTTGGCCGGGTCAAGATTGCCCATCGCATCCTGGGTGACCTGATTCGCCAGCACGAAGCGATTAGTCGCCATAGCTCTATGGGCCAGACCAACGCCGTTATGCACCAGGGCCAGCCGCCCCCCGTCTGGGTTCCAGGCGTAGGCAGCGATTTCGCCGCCCTCGGGCAGCACAGTCAGGTCATTCACGGCACCGCTGCGTAGGTCGAAAATAGCCAGCGGCACCTCGGTGCTGGCAAAGCTGCGCTGTCCGTCGCCAGCACGGGGGCCGAGGCCCATGTCTAGGGCCAGCCGTGCGGGTGTCGGGGGGCGCACGCGCACGGTCAGGTCGAAGGGCGAACGCAGCCGTGCCTTGGCGGCCTGGGCGCTGGTCTGCGTAGGGTCTGGCGGCATCAACTCGACGAGCACACGGGTGCCGTCAGGCGAGATGCTCACAGGGAAGCCGGGCAGCGTGATGTCGCGGGTGCTGAGTGCGCCCGTGGTGCGGTTAAGCGCGACCAGCACCGACACAAAGGTCTGGGCCTCGATAGCGTAGCGCTCGGAGAGATAGACCAGGGTTTGCGCGTCGGCCCAGGCGTACTGGCTGGAGGGCACGAAGTCGTTGGTTGCCTGCTCAACCGGCGTCTGGCTGCCGTCGGCGACGGCGACAAAGGCGAGGCGCTGGCTCTCGCTTGTACTGAAATTGACCAGAAAAGCGGCATCATCGGGGCTGATTGGGCTGAGGATCGTTGGCGCTACGACATTCTGAAGGGCGGCGAGCTTGGTGGCCTCGGCCTCGCTCAGTTCGGTAGGCGGGGGATCGGTGGGGGCAATTTCACGCTCTTCGGCGCGGGCGGGGACGCCACCCACGAGGAGCAGAGCGATTAGGCACAGGAGGGCGACACGACGCAGCATCGGGGGTCTCCTTGGGTCTCCTGGCGAGGACACGGGCGCTATTGTAGCACGCGGGGCGATGTAAAGTCACGCAAACCCCTCACCCCCTGCCCCTCTCCCTCACGGGGAGAGGGGAGATTCCGCAGCAGGAAGCGTTCGGCTCCCCCTCTCCCCGCAGAGGGAGAGGGGGCTGGGGGGTGAGGGGCAAAAGCGGCGTTTGCCAGGGGCGCGAAGTGATGGTAGAATGGCCCCCAGTGCGCCGTCAGGCGCGTTTTGCTGCGCCAGAGAGGAAATGTTTTATGGCAGCCAAAAAAGGCAACCGCATCATCATCAAGCTGAAGAGCGCGGAGAGCGGCCACACCTACACCACGATGAAAAATCGCCGCAATGACCCGAGCCGCCTTGAACTACGCAAGTACGACCCCATCGTTCGTAAGCACGTCAACTATCGCGAGAGCAAGTAAGCCTGCGGCGTTCGTTGGAGCGCAGAGGGAGGGTCACAGCGCGGGCATCGCCCCGGTTGTGGCCCTCCCTCATTTCATGGTAAGCCGATGAAGCGCCTTCCGTTTAGCGCGGTGCAGGCCCGCGCCATCGCGGCCTGCCACCCGACGCCCTTCTACCTGTACGACGCGGCGGGCATCCGTGGGGCGGCGCAGGCGCTGAACGCCGCCTTCGCCTGGGCACCGCGCTTTCGCGAGTACTTCGCCGTGAAGGCGACACCCAACCCGCATCTGCTCGCCCTGCTGGCCGAGGAGGGCTGCGGCGCCGATTGCTCGTCGCTGCCTGAGTTGTTGCTGGCCGAACGGGCCGGACTGGCGGGCGAGGCGCTGATGTTCACCTCGAACAACACGCCCGCTGAGGAGTTCATCGCCGCCCGCCGTCTGGGCGCGTTGCTCAACCTAGACGATGTGGGCCACCTGGAATATCTGGCGCGGCACGCCGGTCTGCCCGCCTTCATCTCGTTTCGCTACAACCCTGGGCCACTGCGCGAGGGGAACGCGATCATCGGGCGGCCCGAGGAGGCCAAGTTTGGCGTGACGCGGGCGCAGCTCTTCGCCGGTTACGCCGCCGCCCGTGACTTGGGCGTGACCCGCTTTGGTCTGCACGCGATGATCGTCTCGAACGAGCGCGACCCGGCCTCGCTCGTCGCGACGGCGCGGATGCTCTTCACGCTGGTGCTTGAGCTGAGCGCGACGCTTGACATAACATTTGAACTAGTGAACCTTGGGGGCGGCATCGGCATCCCCTATCGCCCCGAGGACGCGCCGGTGGATCTGGCGGTGGTTGGGGCTGGCGTGCGGGCGGCCTACGAGGCGGCCTTTGGCGGGGCAGGGCTGCCGCGTCCGGCGCTGGCGCTGGAGTGCGGGCGGCTGATCACGGGGCCGCACGGCTACTTGGTGACCGCCGTGCGCCACCTGAAGCGAACCTACCGCCAGTACGCTGGCCTCGACGCCACCATGGCCGACCTGATGCGTCCGGCGCTCTACGGAGCCTACCACCACATCACCGTGCTCGGCAAAGCGGATCGGCCCGCGAGCGAACGGTACGACCTGACCGGCTCACTCTGCGAGAATAACGACAAGTTTGCGGTGGCGCGGCCCCTGCCCACCCTAGCCGTGGGCGACCTGCTGGCGATCCACGATGTCGGGGCGCACGGCCACGCGATGGGCTTCAACTACAACGGGAAGCTCCGCGCAGCCGAACTGCTGCTGGACGCCGACGGGAGCGTGCGCCTAATCAGGCGGGCCGAGACGTTGGCAGACTATTTCGCGACGCTTGCGCTGTGATTCGCTTACTGTACAGGCTGCCGTCGCAGCGAGACTAGCGCGGCTTGCGCGGGTGGCGGGGGCAGGGCCGTGCGTTCGGCCAAGACGACGAGTGAGCGCGGCTGGATCTGGTAGACCTCGCTCGACGGCTGACGATGCACATTGCCCGTCGGGTCAGCCGTGTCCACCAGCACTTCCCAGGCCGGGTCGTCGGGCCAATCGGGGAGGATGAACGGGATTGGGGCGAGGCCCGCGTTGAAGAGGATCAGCAGCACATCGTCATGCACCGGGCGTCCGTGGTCGTCTACCTCGCGTATGACGCGGCCATTGAGCAGCAGGCCGAAGCAGCGCAACTCGCTGTTATTCCACAGCTCAGGGCTGATCTCTAGGCCATCGGGGCTGAGCCACTCGACATCGTACTCGTCGCTGCCAGACTCAAGTGGCCCCTGGAAAAAGTTACGGCGGTGGAGCAGTGGGTGTTGGTGGCGCAGCGCGATCAGGCGGCGGGTGAAGGCGTGGAGTGCCGTGGCGACAGGCGTATCGACCCAGTCGATCCACGCGATCTCGTTGTCCTGACAGTAGGCGTTGTTGTTGCCGTTCTGGGTGCGCCCACGTTCGTCGCCCGCCAGCAGCATCGGGGTGCCCTGCGAGAGCAGCAGGGTGGCCATGAAATTACGCATCTGGCGCAGCCGCAGTTCCTGGATCGCCGGGTCGTCAGTTGGCCCCTCGACCCCGCCGTTCCAGGCGTTATTGTGCGTGTCGCCGTCGCGATTCTCTTCGCCGTTGGCCTCGTTATGTTTTTCGTTGTAGCTGACCAGATCGCGCAGCGTAAAGCCGTCGTGGGCGGTGACGAAGTTGATGCTGTGGAAGGGCCGCCGCCCGTTATGGCGCAGCAGATCCATCGAGCCCATAATGCGCGAGGCGAACTCGGCGGCTTGGCCGCCGTCGCTCTTCCAGAACTTGCGTACATTGTCGCGGTAGCGCCCATTCCATTCGGCCCAGGGGGCTGGAAAGCGCCCAACCCAGTAGCCATCGGGGCCAAGATCCCACGGTTCGGCGATTAGCTTCACCTGTGACAGCACCGGGTCAAGCTTGATCACCTCGAAGAAGGCGCTGTAGCGGTCAGGCTCACCACGGATCAAGGTGCGCGTCAGATCGAAGCGAAAGCCATCAACGTGCATCTCGTTGACCCAGTAGCGCAGGCTGTCAATCACCAGTTGAAGCACGCGGGGGTGCGTGGTGTTCAGACTATTGCCGGTGCCGGTGTGATCCATGTAGTAGCGCGGGTTGTCGCGCACGAGCCGGTAGTAGGCCGCGTTGTCGAGGCCGCGAAAGCTGATCGTCGGGCCAAGCTGGTGGCCCTCGCCGGTGTGGTTGTAGACCACATCGAGGATGACCTCAAGACCGGCGGCGTGCAAGGCGCGCACCATTTGCTTGAACTCGACCACCTGCTCGCCGTGGCCGAACGTGCTGGCGTAGCGCCGTTCGGGGGCGAAGAAACCGATGCTCTGGTAGCCCCAGTAGTTGGTCAGGCGCTTGTCGTTGAGGTACTGGTCGTCAATGAAGTGGTGGATGGGCAACAGCTCAACGGCGGTAATGCCCAACCCCTTCAGATAGCTGATCGCCGGCTCGCTGGCGAGGCCAGCGTAGGTGCCGCGCAGCGCCGGGGGCACCGCAGGGTGAAGCTTGGTAAAGCCCTTAACGTGCAGCTCGTAGAGGACGGATTCGTGCAACGGGGTGTTCGGGCGACGGTCGTTGCCCCAGTTGAAGTGCGGGTCTACCACCACCGAATGGGGCACATGGGCGGCGCTATCGCGCTTGCCGATGGTCAGATCGGCGTAGGGGCTACCGACCCGATAGCCGTAGAGCGCGTTATCCCAGCGGAGCGGGCCGGTGAGCGCCTTTGCGTAGGGGTCAATCAGCAGCTTATGCGGGTTAAAGCGATGGCCCTGGGCCGGGTTGTAGGGGCCATAGACGCGGTAGCCGTAAAGCTGACCTGGCGCAAGGCCGGGCACGTAGCCGTGCCAAATATCCTCGCTGCGCTCGGGGAGCGTGAAGCGGGTGGCCTCGCGGGGCGCCTCGGGGCTGTCGAAAAGGCAGAGCTCGACGCGGGTCGCGTTGACCGAGAAGAGGGCGAAGTTCACGCCCTGCCCGTCCCAGGTGGCGCCAAGCGGGGCGGGTTGACCAGGCCAGATCGATGCCATGCAGGGTACTCCGTCTGTATCGGTAAGCCAAGGTTTCAGGTGCCGGGTTTCAGGGTTCAGGCTGAACGCAGCAGCAAGCGCCGTAAGGGCCAGAACGGTAACGCTGCGCTCGGGCGATCTCGCGCAAAGCCGCAAAGCCGCAAGGCGTCGCTCGGGCGAGATGGTCCGAAGGGTCACGCTGAACTGGCCGATTCTGAACCATGCCTCAAGGTCTGGAGACAAGGTGTGGAACGCCTGGAGGCTTACGGCACATGCAGCTATGATAGCACGTTTTTTCTTACCGGCGCATTCTGGCCGCATTGCGCGGGTGGTTGCGCTTCGCTTACGGGAAATCCCGCGCTGTGCCCTTGCCCGCCCCGGCACGGTATGCTACAATTGGCCCGTTACGGTGCCACAGGTAGTTGTTAGCCTTCTGCCTAAGGGGAGTTAGGAGCCACGTTATGCCCGATGTCTCTGGCCGGAACCCGGCGATCGTTCTTGTCGAGGATGAACCCGATATTCTGATCATCCTGCACCGGCTTATGCGCGATCTGACCGGCGGCTACGACATCGTCACGGTCAACGGCGGAGCCGATGCCCTGGCGCAGATTGCGCTTCGCCCGGTGCCGTTGGTGATCACCGACTACAACATGCCGGGGATGAATGGTCTCCAGCTTGCCGCCGCGATCAAAGAGAGCTCGCCTGACACGCGGGTGGTGATGATCACCGCCTATGCGACCCCTGAGCTTGAGAAGAAGGCCCGCGAACAGCGGGTTGATTATTATCTGCCCAAGCCTTTCCCCCTCGACCGCCTCGAACAGATTGTCCGTGACGTGCTGAAATAGGCTTCGTCAGTCGGCTGTCACATCGGTTTCATTGCCCCTACGGTGCGTCTGCGGGTACGATGCCTTGGCATTACCGCACGTGCCGAAGGGGCTTCCGATGTTCGAGTGGACTAATTTCTTCCCGACGATTCTCCTCGGTGTGATGTTTGTGCTGACCTTGGTGCTGTTGCCGCTCCTGAATGACGAGGTGCCCCCGCGTTACGATGAGCATCAGCGCACCGATGAGGTTCGCGTTCCGCACGCTCATGAGTGAACTGGGCTGAGACAAGGTTTCAGGTAGGCTGGTTGTGCCTTGTGGTTCGTAATGCGCGGCTGAAGCCGCTACTACGAACGTCACAAACTGTCGCCCGATTTCCGCTATCACCCGCGTGCCTGCACTCGTTGGCGCACCAGCGCCAGCGCCTCCTCTAGGGTCTGCACTTCGCCCACCGCCTGAGCCTCACCGATTTCGCGCAGCAGCTCGCCCACCAGTGGCCCTGGCCCGAGGCCCAGCGCCGCCATCAGTCCGTGGCCGTCGATCAGGGGCGTCTGGCGGGCGGGCCGTGGCCGGTAGTAGTGCGCGAGCAGCGTCTCGACCCAGGCCAGATGTTCTGTCCACCCCGCCACGTTCAGGTTTGGCCCACGCGCTGCCAGGTGATCGGCCAGTTCGTGCAGCAGCACGTCTGGCCCCGCGTCCCCCAGATCGTTGAAGAGGCGCACCAGCGCCCGCAGCGTCAGCACCTCGCTGGCCCGTAGCTGGCCGGGGCGCATGTGTTCGCGCACGACCAGCGCCACGTAGCCGCCATCTTGCCGACTGAGGCGCAGGCGCCGGGCGATGTGCGCCGCCACCTCGGCCCCAAGCATCTGGTGATCGTAAAAGCTCACCTTGCCATCAGGGTGGACGACTTTGGTCTGCGGTTTGGCGTTGTCGTGCAGCAGGGCTGCCAGCTTGAGCAGGGCCGCACGTCGGTGCCCGCCCGCCCGGCGCTCGTTCAGCAGGGTGGTCATCTGTTCAGCAAAGGGGAGCGTGCGGCGCAGGTCGGGGTGGGTCTGCACCGCCACGGGCAGCTCGTCAGGCGCGGGCTGGCCCATGGCCCCGCCGATGAGCCAGTCGAGCGCCGCCACGGTTTCCAGAATATGCGCCAGCACGGGCAGAAAGTGAACCTTGGGCTGCGGGCAGGCGCGGGCTGGCTCAAGCTCGGGGATGAGCCGCGTCAGGGCACCGCAGTCGTCGAGGTAGCGCAGCCAGGGTGCCGACACGGGCGCATCAAGCAGCTTGAGCAACTCGTCGCGGGTGCGCTCGGCGGCGATGCTGTCGAGGCTAGGTGCCGCCTCGCGCATCAGCGGCGTCAGCTCAGGGTCAGGCCGCAGCCCCAGGGTCGCGCAGAGCCGCGCCGCCCGCAGCACGCGCAGCGGGTCGTCGCGCAGACTGGTTGGCCCGCAGGCCCGCAATCTTCCAGCCCGCAGATCGGCGAGGCCGCCCGTGGGGTCAATGACGGCTGACCACTGACCACTGACGGCTGACCACTGACCACTGACGGCTGACCACTGACCACTGACGGCTGACCACTGACCACTGACCACTGACGGCTGACCACTGACGGCTGACCACTGACCACTGACCACTGACGGCTGACCACTGACCACTGACCACTGACGGCTGACCACTGACGGCTGACCACTGATGGCGGAAGACCCTGGTGTGAGCGGCAGCGCAAGCGCGTTGACGGTGAAGTCGCGCAGGCGCAGATCTGCCTCGATAGTCGGGCCGCGCAGGGCGGTCAGATCAAGCGTAAGCGGCGGCTCGCCGGGGATGACGACGCGCCCGGTCGCTCGTTCCTGGTCGAGCGGGACAAAGGCAGCGCCGCAGGTGTCGGCATAGACCCGCGCCAAGGCGTAGCCGTCCCCGGCAACGGCCACGTCAAGGTCAGACGGGGCCTGGCCCCGCGCCAAGTCGCGGGCTGCGCCGCCGACCAGCCAGGCCGCAACACCCTGCGCCGCCAGAAACGCCGTCAGGTCGCCGAGACGCGCTATGAGGGTTGAGTCCATCACACTTCCCCGTTGAGGACACGGTACGCTTTGCTCTGCGCCAGCACGGTGACGCGCGAGAACCACGGCGCGAGGTGGCGCTCGTAGGGCAGGAAGCGGTTTGCCACGAGCAGCAGCCGCCCGTCGGGCGCAAGCAGGCTGCGGGCCTGGGCGATAAACGCCTCGGCCACGGCGGTGTCCACCGCTTTGCCGGCGTGGAAGGGCGGGTTGCTCAGCACCAGATCGTAGCGCCGACCGGCGACTGTCGCGAGGGCGTCGCTAGGTTCGGCGGCGACATTGCTCAGGCGCAGGCGGGCGATATTTTCGTGCGCCGCCGCCACGGCTAGCAGGCTCACATCGAGCATGGCAACGTGTGCGGCACCCAGACGCGCCGCCGCAATCCCAAGCGGCCCGTAGCCGCAGCCCGCGTCGAGCACACGCAGCCCTTGGCACGGCCCAAGCTGCGCCAAGAGCAGGGCGGTGCCAGCGTCGAGCCGATCATAGCTGAAGATGCCCGGTAGGCTGACGAGTTCGACCGCGCCACCGGGCAACTCGGCCCGCAGCGTGTGCCATGTGTTGGGGGCGATGCCTGGGATGATCGCCCACGCGGGCACCTCTGGCGGCGGCGTGCGACAGGTCGCCTCGGCCACGCGACAGCCGCGCCCGTAGCCTAAAACCGGGGCCGCGCCGAAAAGGGCCGCCGCGTCGGCGATGAGCGACTGCACCCCGCCGCCGTTGGCCCCGGCTAGGTTGAGCAGACCGCCGAAGCGCAGCAGCGCGTGGGCCTCGGCCAGCCAGCGGCGGCCCAAGGCGCGGCTCTGGGGTGCCAGGATGATTACGCGGTCGAAAGTGCCCGCACCTGCGGGTAGCTGGCTCACCTGGGCGCTGACGGTGACGCCCGTGAGGTGGTTGGCAGCGAGGGTGCGCTCGGTCAGTTGAAGGGCGACGAGGCTGGGGTCGTGCAGGGTCAGGTGCCCGTTTGTCAGGCGGCGGGCGAAGGCGACGCCGATGGCCCCGTGGCCGCAGCCAAGCAGCAGCACCGTCTCGGTTGGGGCTGGCGTGATCAGCGTAGCGGCCAGGGTCGCCACGTCGCCGACGCTTGCGCCGCCCGACAGCCCCGCCTTGCTCACGACCGTAAGCGGTGCGCCCGCCAGCGTGGCCGTGAAGCTGAACGTTCGCGTGTAAGCGTCTGGGTTCATAGCAGCGCAGTGTAGCACAGACCACGGGTGGCCCGATTGGGCGGCGCTGGTGGGTAGGGCTTCAGCCCCCCGGCAGCCCCGCGCCCGGTGGCTGAAGCCACGGGCTACACGGGGCGAAGGCCGCCTACGCGGCCTTGCTGAGCCTGCGAAGGCAGGCTTCGCAGCTAAAGAGCCGGGGACGTTAGTCCCCCGGACTCAATCACCAGGATAGGATTGGCACAAAAAGACCGACGCCATACAGGCGTCGGTCTTGCCCACAGTTGGCGTTTTGGCGCTACTTGCTCGCGGGGGGCGTTTCGGCGGGGGGCGTCGCGGCGGGCGCTTCGGCGGCGGGCGCTTCGGCGGCGGGTGCTTCAGCGGCGGGCGCTTCGGCGTTGTTACCGCCGAAAAGACCTTGCAGCGCGTGTACGGCATTGCCGGCCAGATCCTGGGCCTGCGCCGCCAGATGCTGCGCCTGCTCGCCAGCCTGTGCCGCCAGATGCTGCGCCTGCTCGGCGATTGCGTGGGCAGCCCCTTCGGCCTTCTCCCTGATCTCGTCAATCACGGACTCGTTTGCCTCAGCGGGCTTGGCGGCGTCCGGCGTCGGTGCAGCTTCCGCCGCGACCTCCGCTGCGACCGGCTCCGTGGTGTCCTTGGGCTCCGTGCTCATGTTCAAGCTCCTTTGCATTGAAGGCGATTGCGCGGGCAACCTACGACAAGGCTGCGTCATCAGGTCTGCGGTGCGAACAAATTGTAGCACAGAACCCGCGACTATTTGGTTGCGTGCGCGGGCTGAGGCATGGCTGAGGCAACGTCGCCTGCCGGGGGACTAAAGTCCCCGGCTCTTGATCGGCGAAGCCTGCCTTCGCAGGCTCAGCGAGGCCGCGCAGGCGGCCTTCGTCACCCGTAGCCCGTGGCTTCAGCCACCGGGCGGGGGCTGGCGGGCGACGTTGCCTCAGACCCCTACCAGACCAGCGCCCGCAGCAACTGCTCGCGCTCCTCCACCAGCGCTGGCGCCACCGCCTCGGCGCAGCCCGCCTCTAGCTCCAAATCGGCCAAGCGGCGCACCTGCTGCGCGAGGTCGCTGTCGGCGCCGCCACCCTGCCAGCCGGGGCGCAGCGCCACCGCAAAATCACCATCAAGCTGCGCGGCGTAGAGCAGCGGCTCCTGGGCGAGGGGCTGCCAGTGGTCAATGATGTGCTGCGCGTCGGCGGGCACGCGGGCGCGCAAGTACGCGAAGAGTTCAAGCGCACCGATGCCAACCCCGGCCCCCGGCGCCCGCCCGCGCAGCGCGGCCAGCAGATGCTCGCCAAAGACCGTGTGCTGCGTGTCACC
>CAIWXH010000248.1 GCA_903916565.1 uncultured Oscillochloris sp.
ATCCTGGAGGTCACGGATGTCTCGCAGTTGCTGGCCCTGGTGGCCGCACGCCAGGCGTTTGAGGATGCGGGCTATGGCAGCGAGCGCGGCCACGATTTCGAGCGCACCGGCGTGGTGCTGGGGGTTTGCGGCGGGCAGAAGCTGATGACACCGCTGATCTCGCGCCTCCAGTACCCGGTGTGGGAGCAGGCCATGCGCAGTTGCGGGCTGAGCGAGGAACGCATTGCCCAGGCAATCGCCACGATCAAACTGGCCTACATCCGCTGGGAGGAGAACTCGTTTCCGGGTATGCTCGGCAATGTGATCTCGGGGCGGATCGCCAATCGCTTCGACCTGGGCGGGATCAATTGTGTAACCGACGCCGCCTGTGCGTCGTCGCTCAGCGCGCTCCAGATGGCTCTGAGCGAACTGACCGAGCATCGCTGCGACATGATGCTGACTGGCGGGGTGGATACCGATAACTCGCCCTTTATGTACATGTGCTTCAGTAAGACGCCGGCCTTCTCGCGTCAGGATTCGCCGCGACCGTTCGACGCCACTTCGGACGGGATGATGGTGGGCGAGGGGCTGGGCATGCTGGTGCTCAAGCGCCTGGCCGACGCCGAACGCGACGGCGACCGGGTTTACGCGGTGATCCGGGGCATTGGCTCGTCGAGCGACGGGCGCTACAAGAGCATTTACGCGCCGCGCTCCGAGGGCCAGGCCCGTGCGCTGCGCCGAGCCTACGCCAGCGCCGGGGTACCGGCGGCAAGCATCGGCCTGATCGAGGCCCACGGCACGGGCACGGTGGCGGGCGACCTGTGCGAGGTGCAGACGCTGCGCGACGTGTTCGGCGAGGGCAACCCGCGTCAGGCGCATATCGCCCTGGGCAGTGTGAAGTCGCAGATTGGTCACACCAAGGCGGCGGCCGGAGCAGCCGGGCTGATCAAGGCGGCCCTGGCCCTGCACCACCGGGTGCTGCCGCCGACGATCAATGTGGGCACGCCCAACCCGAAGTTTGGCCTGGAGGGTTCGCCGCTGTATGTGAACACCCGCCCACGGCCCTGGCTGCGCGCCGCAGGCGCACCACCGCGCCGCGCCGCTGTCAGCGCCTTTGGGTTTGGCGGCACCAACTTCCATGTTGTGCTTGAGGAGTATGCCGGTGATCACCACCAGCCCTACCGCATCCATCAGACCGCCCAGGAGCTGATTCTGGCAGCATCCACGCCCGCTGCCCTGCGCGAGCGCTGCGCCGAACTGGTCGAGACGCTGGCTGGCCCGCAGGCGGATCAGGTGTTCACCGAACTGGCCGAGGCGACCCGGACGATGGATCTGCCAGCGGATCTGGCCCGGCTCGGTTTTGTGGCCGATGGCCCTGCCGATGCCCGCGAGCAACTGCTGCGTGCCGTCGCGATGCTCAGCGCCCAGCCCGCCGCCGAACGTCTCCAGCACCCGAAGGGGGTTTTTTACCAGCGGCAGGGGATCAACACCGCCGGACGGGTGGTGGCGCTCTTTCCCGGCCAGGGTTCGCAGTATCTGGAGATGGGCCGCGAGTTGGCGCTGAACTTCCCCCCGCTGCGCGAACTGCTCGGGCGGGCCGATGTTCACGGCGCGGACACGCCGCTCTCCGATGTCCTCTTCCCGCCGCCGGTCTTCACACCCGCTGAACAGGCATTCCAGATCGAGCGCCTTCAGCGCACCGAATACGCCCAGCCAGCCATCGGCGTCCTGAGCGCCGGGATGTTCGGCCTGCTGCGCGATGCTGGGTTCCGGCCCGACATGGTGGCCGGGCATAGCTTTGGCGAACTGACCGCCCTCTGGGCCGCAGGCGCACTTGACGATGACGACTTCCTGGCTCTGGCCCACGCCCGTGGGCGGGCGATGGCTCCCCCGGCTGACCCGACGTTCGACGCCGGGGCGATGCTGGCTGTCTCTGCCGAACTCGCTACCGTGCAGATGATCGCCGGACAGGTGCCGGGGATCACGGTGGCGAACCTGAACGCGCACGACCAGGTGGTCTTAGCCGGATCGACGGCGGCGATCAGCCGAGTGCGCCATGTGCTGGAGTCCGCAGGCCACAGCGCCACCCCGCTGCCGGTTTCGGCGGCCTTCCACACTCCGCTGGTAGGCCATGCCCAGGTGCCGTTCAGCCGAGCGATCCACGCTTGCGTCTTCAGCCCGACCCGCGTGCCGGTCTATGCCAACGCCACCGCCCAGCCCTACCCGGCTGACCCACGGGCCATGCAGGCGCTGTTGGCCGACCAGTTACTCCAGCCGGTGCGCTTCTTCGATCAGATCGAGCAGATCTACGCCGCCGGTGGTGCAATCTTTGTTGAGATCGGCCCGCGCAGCGTGCTGACCAACCTCGTGTCACGCATCCTGGGCGACCGGCCACATATCGCCGTGGCCCTGAACCCCAGTCGCCAGGGTAACAGCGACCGTCAGCTACGCGAGGCGGTGGTGCAACTGCGCGTTGCGGGTGTGCCGATGCGCGGGATTGACCCCTACCAGCGTGAGGCGGCCCCAGCCCCCGCACGTAAGCGGCGCGGACCGATCGTGAAACTGAACGGTAGCAACTATGTCAGTGAGAAGACGCGGGCCGACTATGCGGAAGCAATCGCGAGTGCGCCCAAGATGAGTGAGTCCATCATCAATGAGGAAAGCCGGATCATGACGATACTCCCCGAAAGCGAGGCGCTGCCGATCCAGGAGCGGCGCAACGGTAGCATACATGCGGATCACCCCGCCACCCCGTCGGCGTATACGTCAGTCGTGCAGGCTCCCGCGCCCGCCCCGACGACGCCGGCCGAACTGATGGCCCAACTCCAGGCGCACCAGCGCGAGATTTTGCAGGTTCACGAGCAATTCCTCAGCTACCAGCACGAGTATGTGAGTCTGCTGCTCCAACTGCCGCAGTCGGCGGCGGCGAACCACGAGGGTGGCCTGGCGGCCATGCACCAGATCCAGGCCGAGACCCTGCGTATCCACCAGCAGTTCCTCGCCCAGCAGGGCGACTACGCCGCCGGGCTGCTCCAGATCATCCAGCAGCAGGTTGCGCAGGGGATGGCGATGCCTGCGCCCCTCACCCCCAGCCCCGCGCCCTCACGGGGCGAGGGGAGTCCGTTCCTGCCTGCGACCCTCACCCCCAGCCCCGCGCCCTCACGGGGCGAGGGGAGTCCGTTCCTGCCTGCGACCCTCACCC
>CAIWXH010000249.1 GCA_903916565.1 uncultured Oscillochloris sp.
ATTTACAGCCCGTGATTCTCGAATTACAGCCCGTGATTCTCGAATTACAGCCCGTGATTCTCGAATTACAGCCCGTGATTCTCGAATTTACAGCCCGTGATTCTCGAATTTACAGCCCGTGATTCTCGATTCACCAGCCGTGTTCCTCGATCTACCAGCCGTGTTCCTCGAATTTACAGCCCGTGTTCCTCGATTCACCAGCCGTGTTCCTCGAATTCCAGGCACGCAAAATCGCCGAACACGCCGCATCAATGGGCGCGCATCCCTCAGCGCAGACAAAACCGAAGGCCGCACCGCACGTACGCGGCCCAGCCTTCGTCATTAATCTCCTCGTGTCCCCTTGCCCCTTGTCCCTTGTCTCCTCGTGCCCCCTTGTCCCCTTGTCCCCTTGTCCCCTCGTGTCCCCTTGTCCCCTTGTTCCCTTGTCCCCTTGTCCCCTTGTCCCCTTGTCCCTCTATCAGCAGCTACAGCCCCGCCACCACCTGCACGCGACTAAGCACGCCCAGAATGAGGTTGGGGAAGAGGCCCAGGACGATCAGGCCGAGGGTGGCGATGCTCACTGCGGCCATAATGCCTGCGGGCGCGTGAATTGGCTCGTCGGTCAGCGGCGGCTCGATAAACATCGCCTTGAGCAGACGCAGGTAGTAGTACAGGCTGACCACCGTCATTGCAAGGCCGGCAATCACCAGCCAGTAGGCACCCGCCTGCCAGCCCACCATGAAGATGTAGAACTTGGCGAAGAAGCCCGCCAGGGGCGGCACGCCCGCCAGCGACAGCACGCACAGCGTCAGGAGGGTCGCGAGGGGCAAGTTGCGACGGGCCAGCCCATTCAGGTCGGCGATCTCGTCGCCGCCAACCGCCATCGCGACGGCAGTTAGCGCGCCGAAGCCGCCCAGATTGGTCAGGGTGTAGACCACCAGATAGTAGATCAGCGCCACGGTGCCTTGGTTGCGGTCAAACGCTTGCGGCGCGGCCCAGGCGATCAGGCCCAGCAGCAGGAAGCCCGCGTGGGCGATGCTCGACCAGGCCAGCAGACGCTTGGCGTTGGTCTGTGGTAGCGCCGCCAAGTTGCCAATCACCAGCGTCAGAATGGCAAGGAAGGACAAGAGGCTCGTCCAGCCGCCCATCCCAGCGCCAAACACCACGCTCCCGGCGAGTGACGGGAAGGCGACGGTGAGCAGGCGAAACAGCAGGATGAAACCCGCCGTCTTCGAGGCGGTTGAGACGAAGGCGGTGATTGGCGTTGGCGCACCCTGGTACACATCGGGCGACCAACCGTGAAAAGGCACCACCGCAATCTTGTAGCCGACGCCCACCAGAATGAAAATCATCGCCAGCGTAAGCAGCGGTGTGCCTGCGCTGCCCCGCCCTGCCAGTTCGGCGATGCGGGCGAAGTGCGTCAGGTCATTGGCATGCACATTGCCCGCCGCAGCGCTGGCCGTGTAGCCGTAGGCCAAGCTCATGCCGTAGAGCAGGATGCCCGACGAGAGTGCGCCGAAGAGGAAATACTTCATGCCTGCTTCGGACGAGCGCGTGTCGTTGCGGAAGTAGCCCGCCAAGATGTAGAGCGGGATGCTGGTTAGCTCCACGCCCATGTAGACCATAATCATCTCGCTGGCGCCAGCCATCAGACACATGCCCAGCGTCGAGAAGATAATCAGCGCGTAGAACTCAGCCGGGTGCGCGGTGGGCCGAAAGTCCAGACAGAGCAGACTCGTCAGCAGCGCGGCACCGATCAGGGTCAGGCGGGCGATCATCGTCAGGTCGTCGGTGGCGAAGGTGCCGCCAATGGACGTATTTGACGGCCCGCCCGCTTGCAAATTACGCACAATGTTGATGAAAAAGCTGTCGGCGGCGTCGGCGGGCAGCTTGTAGACATACCCGCTCTGAAGCAGGACGATGACGAAGATCATCCCCAGGCCAATCGCCGTCAGCGAGGCCGACGAGCGCACCCGTTCAAGCTGGGCTTCGGGCGTGCGCCCCCAACGCTCGAAGATGTCTGAGCCAAGCACTAGCAGCGCCAGCACCAGCAGCAGGATCTCGGGCAGGATGCGTGGAATATCGCTACTCTCAAACACAGGCGCTACCTCCCCGCCACGACGATACCGCTCAACTGGGCCACCACTGGGCGCACCCCGTTATCAATCAGTTCGGTCAGCACCGCCGGATACAGCCCTACGATCACCAAGACGCTTGCCAGAATGGTGGCCCCGGTGTATTCCTGCCAGGTCAGCTTTGGCAGCTTGAAGAACTCAGGGTTCTTCACTTCGTCATAGAAGACCGACCAGACGGCGCGTAGGATGTAGGCGCCAGTGATCGGGATCGAGATGGCCGCAATCAGCGCGACGATGGGGTACTTCTCCCACACGCCCATAAAGATGTTCAGTTCGGCCCAGAAGCCCGCCAGCCCCGGCATACCCATTGACGAGAGGCCCGCCAAGATGAACATAAAGGCGGCGAAGGGCATCACTTTGCCCATGCCACCCAGTTCGGGCAACTGACGGGTATGGGTGCGCTCGTACACCATCCGGCCCACCACCGAGAAGAAGAGCGCCGTCATGACACCGTGGGCGAACATCTGGAGGACGGCGCCGGTGATGGCGATCTGCGTGCCAGCGGCAAGGCCCATCACCACGAGGCCCATGTGGCTGACCGACGAGTAGCCGATGATGTACTTGGCGTCACGCTGCGCCATCGCGATGGTCGCGCCATAGACCACATTCAGCAGCGTCAGCACGGCAATGATGGGCAGCCAGATCGTCGCGCCCACGGGCATCAGCCACATCGCGGCGCGTAGGCAGCCGTAGGCCCCGAGCTTCATCAGCACCCCGGCGTGCAACATGCTCACCGCCGTTGGCGCGGCCACATGGCCCGTCGGGCTCCACGTATGGAAGGGGAACATGCCCGCCAGAATGGCGAAGCCGACAAAGAGCATCGGGAAGAAGATGCGCTGCGCCTCGCCCGCCAGCGTCAGATTGCCCGCCAGCGTGATCATGTCGAAGGTACGCAGGCCCGACCCGAAGTAGAGCGCCAGCATCCCGACAATAATCAGGGCGCTGCCGGTCATCAGGAACATCGTCAGCTTCATCGCCCCATACTCTTTGCGCGTGCTGCCCCAAATGCCGATGAGCAAATACATCGGCAGCACGGCCAGCTCGTAGAAGATGAAGAAGAGCATCAGGTCGAGGCTGACAAAGACCCCGTAGACGCCGGTGGTGAGCAGCAGCAACAGCACCCA
>CAIWXH010000250.1 GCA_903916565.1 uncultured Oscillochloris sp.
GATCGCAATGAGCAGCGTCGCCGATAAGCGCGCCGCCGCCCTCAAAGCCCGGCGTACGCAGCAGGTGGAGGTGCCTGCCCCCTCGGCTGCCACCGCCACCGATGCGGCGCGTGCCCACTTTATGGGTGCCTCCGTGATGGAGGCTCTGACCCAGGGGCGGGCCATCCAGGCGCTGCCGGTCGCACAGGTCGCCCCAGAGCTACGCCCGCCACTGCGTCAGCCGCGCCTGCTGCCGCTCCCTGATGAGCTGCGGCCCGACGGCATCTGGAACGAAGCAGAGCGTCAGCTCATCAACGAACTGCTGTCCTTGGGCGCGTCGCTGCGCGAGCGCCAGATCCAGCCGATTGTCGTCCATGAAGGAACGAGCGAGCGCTACCCGGAGGCTCAGTACCTCATCGTGGTTGGACATCGGCGCTGGACGGCGGCAGTACTCAGTGGCATCGCCACCATCGACGCGGTTATCATCGAACCACCAAGCCCCGAGAACCGGGTCGCCATCCAGTTTAGCGAGAACGAGGATCGCGCTGAGTTTTGCGACATGGAACGGGCGTGGGCGATCATGCGTATGCGTCAGCTTATGCCTGATACCTCTTGGGAGACGCTTGAGACCCGCTTGCGCCTGAGCGAGAGTCGGCGCAAACAGTTATTGCGCCTGACGGCGTTCACTGCCGAGCAGCAGCAGGTGATCGCCCGCTTGCGGGCCTCTGAGTTCCAGCTTCGCCCACTGCACACCGCCATTCGCGAGGGCGGGATTTTGCCGGAGCAGGCTGACCGCATCGTGGCCCAACTGTCTACTCGCGTGAGTTCTAAGGTGCCTTCTGCCGCAGAGATGGATGGTAGCCCAGGCGCACTGGATTCGTCCGCGCTCGACCAGAGCACGGTCACACGCCTCGTGGCCCGCGCCCAGCAAGGCGCAGTTCTAGGCGCTTCGCCGCGCCCTCGCTGGCTTGCCCCGCTTCAGCAGAGCATGCAGCAGGCGCGCGCCGGTTTGGAGCGAGCGGCTCCTAAAGTTGGCGATCTGGATGCGGCCACCCTGGATGCGCTGCAGCTAGAGGTTGGGGCGCTCCTTACCGCCCTGGAAACGATGGTGAGCACGCTTGCCGCTCGTGAGCGGATGCAGGACGGTGATGCGGTGGACGTCTGAATCGAAAGGGGATGCCTAACCGCATCCCCTTTCGACATGACCGGGTCGCCTGCGGGGCGTGGTTGATGTGATAGTGCTGCGGAAGTAGCCCCACGGCTGCACCCCACGGCTGATGCAACAAGGCGATGCTTAAACGCATCCCCTCTGGAGAGAGACACATGGTTGACCCGATCGAGACGCTCGTCGTCACCTTCTTTGATCTTCCGGTGCTTGCCGCTCGCTCACCCGATGGCCGCATCTACCTTGCTATCCGCGACCTCTGCGCCTCGATTGGACTCAGCCGTGAGTCGCAGATGCGCCGTCTACGCAGCGACCCTGATCTCAGCCTGGGGCTCCAGACGTTTCGGATTGCGACCTCGGGCGGCCCGCAGCCCCAGGAGTTTTTACTGCTTGAACACGTCCCGCTCTGGGTCACTGGCGTCACACGTCGCAAGTCTGCGCCGGAGATTCAGGAGCGACTGCGCTTCCTCAAGCTCTTCATCATCGGTCATGTCCACAATGCCATCGCCGAGGCTGCGGGGCTGCCCGCAGGCTCTAGCCGTAACATTGAAGACCTCCGCGACTTGGAGCGCTACGACGAGGCGATCCAGGGGATTGCTGCGCGCACCGAGGCGCTAGAGGTCAGTCATGGGAATGCGCGTACCGCGTGGCGCGCCCACGAGGAGCGGATTAAGCGGCTGGAGGAACAGATCCGCTCGCTGGTACGCATCTCACCGACCCAGCGGGGCACGATCTACGAGCAGGTTCACGTCTGGGCGCGGGCGCGAGCTGATCACGAGGGTATTCCCTTTGGTGTGTCCATCGCGACGTGCTGGATGACGCTCAAAGCGCGCTTCACGGTGGCGAAGTACGAGGACATCTCCGCCGCGCAGTACGAAGCATGCCTCCGCTTCATCCGCCAGTCATACGCGCAGGATACGGGCGAGGAGATGGGCGGCGACCAGATGCAAATCCCTGGCCTAGAGCCGTGATGGACTATCGTATGGTACTCAGTTTGTAGAGCAATCCCTCGCCATGTGTCACTTTTTTTAGGGCCGTCCCGATGCGGTAAAGCGACCCTTGAGTGCGTGCCAGCACTCCTGCGGCATTCGAACGCGCTCGCGGCGACCGCGCGGAACTGGGCAAAAGCCGTAAGAAAGTGACATTTGGTGATGGACAACCGCCCACCCCCGCCCTACGCCGAGGCGGGCGGTGCTGCCGGGCGCTGCGCCTGCTGGAGCAGCTTGGTGGTGCAGGTGGTGACGAACACCGTCAGCACTTGATATTGTGCATCCCACGTTTGTACCCCCTCGCAGATCAGCACGTCCTCTGGGTTCTTGAGCGCCTCGGCGACTTTGCGCCACTGCTTCGCGCCGATGTACAGCACATAGGGCGTCTCGGGCACCTTCGTCGGAATGGGCAGCCCTTTGGGCATCGCGTCCAGCTTTGGGGTATGGATCATCCGCACCAGCGTGAACCCCTGCCGCTCCACGGGCTTCCCCGGCTTGCCAATGATGGTGACCTTCACGGTGGTTGCCTTTCCGGTCGTTGCGATGTTCAGCCACGCGGCGCGATCATCCCAGCGTTCCCTCGGTGC
>CAIWXH010000251.1 GCA_903916565.1 uncultured Oscillochloris sp.
AAAGAAGCGCATGGCGGTTCCTACTTTCGTGCCCTCTGCGCTCCTTTGTGGCGCGAGCGCCGTTCTCACGCCAGCGCTCACCGCGAGAACGCGCAAAGCGCACAAAAGAAGCGCATGGCGGTTCCTATTTTCGTGCCCTCTGCGCTCCTTTGTGGCGCGAGCGCCGTTCTCACGCCAGCGCTCACCGCTCGACCAACTGCGCCACCGTCACCCCGTCGCCGCCATCGCGCCCGCCGCCGCCGAACGAGGCGACCAGCGGGTGCGCCTGGAGGACATCGCGCACGATCTGGCGCAGCGTCCCGGTGCCCTTGCCGTGGATGAGCCGGACTTGGTGCAGGCCAGCCAGATAGGCGTCATTCAGGTAGCGGTCGAGCTTATCGGCCACCTCGTGCGCCCGCCAGCCGCGCATGTCGAAGCTCATCGAAACATCGGGCGCCGTCGGCAGCGTGATGCTGCGCTCGGTGGGGCGCCCGCCAGCGGCACGGCTGCCGACGGGCACCTCGGAGTCAGCCCGCTCGCGCCGCAGTTCGCGCAGATCAACCGTCATGCGGAAGCCGCCCACCTGCACCGCAGCGGTGCCATCTTCCGCATCAAGCGAGATAATTTCGCCCTTGAGGCCCACCGAGCGCACGAACACCGTGTCGCCCGGTTGCAGCGGGCGCGGGGCCTGGGGCGCCAGCGGCCCTGGCGGGCGGGGCTTCAGGGCGGCCTGTTTCACCTGCTCTGCCGCCGCGCTCATCCGCTGGTCAGCCTGCTCAAGCCACTGCCGCGACAGCGAGACGCTCTGGAAGTCGTCGCGCAGGCGCCGCAACTGACCACGCGCCTCGCGCAGCTCTTCCTCAAGCTGAAGGCGGGCCGCGTCAGCTTCAGCCTCGCGGCTCGCCTGAAAGGTGTGCCACTCGCGCTCAAGCCGGTCGCGGTACTTCTCGGCGTCGTCGCGCAGCTCCTCGGCCCGCCGCAGCGCCGCCTCAGTCGCCTCGCGCTCCTGATGCATGCCCGCCAGCAAATCTTCGACGGCGGCATCCTCGTGGGCCAGCGTACTGCGGGCACGTTCCACCAGATCGGCGGCCAGCCCCAGGCGGCTGGCAATCGCCAGCGCGTTCGAGCGCCCCGGCAGGCCGATGCTCAGCCGATACGTCGGGGCCAAGCTCTCGACGTTAAACTCGACCGAGGCGTTCTGCACGCCGGGTGTGTTGTAGGCAAAGGCTTTCAGCTCGGCGTAGTGCGTGGTCGCAATACCCAGCACACCCAGCTCAAGCAGACGCTCGATAATGGCGCGGGCCAGCGCCGCGCCCTCAACCGGGTCGGTGCCAGCGCCCAGTTCGTCGAAGAGCACCAGCGCGGGCGGGCGCTCGGCGCTCAGCAAGCGCCAGCGGTCGGCGTCCCAAACCTCATCGGGCAGCGGCTGCGCGTCAAGCGCGCCCAGCACGCGAATAATATTCCGCATATGCGACGAGAAGGTCGAGAGGCTCTGCTCAATGCTCTGCTCGTCGCCAATGTCGGCAAAAATATGCGTGAAGATCGGCAGGCGCGAAGGTGCCGCAGCGGGAATGTGCAGACCCGCCTGAGCCATCAGCGCCAGCAGGCCCGTCGTCTTCAGCGCCACAGTCTTGCCGCCGGTGTTCGGCCCGGTGATCAGCAGCAGGCGAAACGCGCCGCCCAGCCAGATCGTCGTCGGGACAACCTTCGTCTGGTCGAGCAGCGGGTGGCGGGCTTGGGTGAGCAGCAGCGGCGCACCCTCGGGGCCAGGGTCGGCGCTCTGCGGGTCAGCGGGCTGCCACGCGCTGATCTGGGGCTGCACGCAGCGCAGCGCAACGGCGAACTTCGCCTTGGCAAAGGCCAAGTCAATCTCGGCGACGGTTTCGACTGTGGCGACCAGCGGCGGGGCGAGCGCACCAACCCGCGCCGAGAGTGCGGCGAGAATGCGCTGCACCTCCTCCGCTTCGGCAGACTGCAGCTCGCGCCAACGGTTGTTTAGCTCGACCACCGCCAGCGGCTCGACATACAGCGTGGCCCCGCTGCTCGACTGGTCGTGGACGAGGCCGCGCACATCCTTGCGATGGGTGGCCTTCACCGGAATGACATAGCGCCCGTTCCGCACCGTGATGATCGGCTCTTGCAGCGCACCGCCCACCGTAGACGAAGCGACCATATTCTGGAGCTTCTCTTGGAGGCGGGCGAAGGCGATGCGGATCTCGCGGCGCAGGCGGGCCAGTTCGGCGCTGGCCCCATCAAGCACCAGGCCATCGTCGCCGATGGTGTGCAGGATCTCATCTTCCAGGGGCGGCAGGATGGGCAGCAGGCCCGCCAGTTCGCGCAGCAGCGGGTAGCGCTCGGGGGCAAGCCTAAGCAGACGGGCGCGCAGCGTACGGGCAGCCGCCACCGTGCTGGCAAGCTCAAGGAACGAGCTGCCGTCAAGCACCCCGCCACGAGCGGCGTGGCTGACGGCGCGGCGCACATCGCGCACGCCCCCGACCGACGTCTCGGGAAAATCGTCGAGCAGCCGCCGAGCCTCACTGGTCAGCGCCTGAGCGTGCTGCACCTCGGCGGCGACCGTCGAGGGCAGCAGCGCCAAGGCCAGCTCACGCGAGGCGGAGAAGGCCACGTGGCGGGCGAGTTGCTCACGAATCTTGGGAAACTCAAGGGTTTCGAGCGTCTGGGCTGCGATAGATATCATTGACGCTACTGGAGCATGAAGAGCAAGTCGGCACCATCGGGGAGGAACGGAGCCATGTAGTTATAGGCGAGGGGCAGTACGGTGGTCGAGAAGTAGCGCACCATCGTTGAGCGTTCGATGCCGGCGCCGAGCATGCCGAAGAGCGGAATGTCGATGTTCCGTCCGCCGTGGACGATCATTAAGTTCCACAGCAGGCTCGCGCTAATGCCAACCACCAGGGCACCAAGAAACAGACCCAGGAGCAGGCCGACAATTTGGTCGAGGTAGTAGAGCGCACCGGGCAGTTTCACTTCGCGGAACGTGTAGATGCCAGCAAACGTGACCAGGATGAAGCCGAGCAGAAGCACCAGAAAGAAGGCGATATACTGCGCCACAAAGGGCTGGGTGCGGAAATTACGCACGAAGAGTTCGCCGATAGGCGCGTAATAGAGGCTGGCAAGCACAAGCGCCAGATAGAAGGCGATGACTAGCACCGCCAGGCGAAGCATGCCCTGGAAAAAGCCCAGCACCAGAATCCCAAAGAAGCTCAAGATAAAGAGGAGATCGACAAAGTTCATGCGGTTCTCTGTATCTCTGTACCTGCCCCAGCAACGCCAGGCGGACGGCACACCCGCCCGGCGATTATAGCATACCGCTTCAGCCCAAGCTTAAACCAGCGTCTCGCCCGGTGGCTGAAGCCACGGGCTACGCGGTGCGAAGGCCGCCTGCGCGGCCTGGATAGCCTGCGAAGGCAGGCTTCGCAGATCAAGAGCCGGGGGCTTCAGCCCCCCGACAGGCGACGTTGCCTCAGCCCTGCCAGCGGCGGTTGACAGAACTGGCGCGACAGGTAGGATCGGGGCATGGGCGCCACGCCCACCAACCACGGCCCCACTGCGGCCCGCAAGGAAACACGGACTATGGGTACGTCCACCCCGGTGCGTCCGACGCACCCTGAACTGGCTCCCGCCACGCTCACATCAGCCGAAGTACGTCAGGCGCTCCGCATCTCGATGATCGAGGGCGCAGTCGCGAACGTCCACATTAGCATCACCGGGGCGATGGGCGGCAGCGTCTTTCTGACCGGCTTCGCCATGCTGCTGGGCGCAAATAGCTTTGAGCTTGGGCTGCTGGGCGCCCTGCCCTTCATCGGCCAGCTTGCGGGCTTTCTGGGTGCCTACCTGGAGGCGCGCATCGGCAACCGGCGCAAGCTGGTACTTTACGCGGCGCTGTCAGGGCGTCTCGTCTGGGCGGTGCTGCTGGCGCTGCCCTTCCTCAGCTTCCTCGGCGGGGCGCAGCTCGCCGTCTTCTTCCTGGGCCTAGCCTGCTCGTATGCCCTCAACGGCATCTCCGCCAACGCATGGCTAAGCTGGATGAGCGACCTGGTGCCGCCACGCCAGCGCGGGAGCTACTTCGGGGTACGCAATACGGTGGCCGCCATTGCGGCGATGGCCGCGACCTATTTGGCTGGCACGGCGCTTGACCTGCTGCGTGCCCGTGGCGCCGAAACCCTGGGCTACGCGCTGATCTTCGGCGTCGCCGTCTGCGCGGCCCTCGGCGCGGCGGCGCTGATTGCCCGTCAGGACGAACCGCGCTTACAACCCAAAGCGCGTGTGAGCCTGGCTGAGTTGTTCAGCACCCCGCTACGTGACCGTCCGTTCCGTAGCTTTGTGGCCGCCAATGTGGGCTGGGCGCTCGTCACCGGCATCGCCACGCCCTTCTTCAACGCCTACGGCCTCACCACGCTCAAGCTCAGCTTCACCACCCTCGGCCTGAGCGCGGTCGTCACCAGCGCCGTGTCGCTGATCTTCGGGCCGCTGGTCGGGCGCATGCAAGATCAGCTTGGCTACCGCAAGGTGCTGGTCGCCTGCGTCATCGGGACGATTGCCCTGCCTTGGGGCTGGGTACTCTCGACGCCCACCAACTTGGTGCCCTTCTGGCTGACGGCCATTTTTTCTGGCATCTTCTGGCCCAGCCTCAACCAGGGCATCTCTAATGTAATGATGGAACGGGCGCCCGCCGAACACCGTGGTGCGGCCATCGCCGCCTTTGGCGCAATCACCGGCGTCGGCACGCTCGTCGCGGGCCTAACCGGGGGCGTCATCGCCACCGTGGTCGCCAACACCCAGATCACCGTTGGCCCCGTCAGCATTATTGGCCTCGCCGCCATCTTCGTCCTCACCAGTCTGGGGCGGGCCGTAATGGCGGGCGTCTTCTGGAAAACGCTGTGAGGGCACTAGCGCCTAAAGCAGCCGGGGACTGGATGCCTAAAAAGATCTGCTGCCCTTACTGGCCGACAACCCCGCTGCCGCCGCGACCGGCGCGGCGCAGCCGCTCGATGTTGCCCCAGCGCGGCGCCGTCGGCACGCGGGTCGGGATCAGCCCCTGCGCGATCAGCTTCGCCGTGTCGTGCCAGCCCGGCGGGCGGAGCGCAGGCGAGCTAGTGTCGAGCGCTGCGGCTTCCGCTTCGAGCAAACATATCACCGCCGCCATAGCCGCTGCGGCCTCCGCCTCGTCCATCGTGCCGCCGATCAGAATAGAGCCAGCCATGTGAAGTTTCCTTGTCCCATCAATGAGTCAGACGCTCGACCATGGCCCGCTGGGCACGCAGCTCAAGGGTCGCCTCAAGCGGCGTCAGGGTCGCCGCCGCCCCATAGCGCCGCGCCAGGGCGAGGCCGATTAAATGGTCGGTGAGCTGCGGATTTTTGGGCAACAGCGAGCCGTGCAGGTAGCAGCCCCAGGTGTTTTTGTAGACCGCGCCGCCCAGCCCGTCCTCGCCGTTATCGCCGTGGCCCACAAGCACCTTGCCCAAGGAGCGAACCCCAGAGCCGTGGTAGGTGCGCCCGCTGTGATTCTCGAAGCCCACCAGTTGCACCAGCGACGGGGGGACAAGCGGACGGG
>CAIWXH010000252.1 GCA_903916565.1 uncultured Oscillochloris sp.
CGGTAAGCCGTCGCACCGCCTGCGGCTTCTCAGCGGTGGTCAGCGAAAGCTGCTCGGCCACCCGCGCATAGTGCCCCCGGATGCTGCTAAAGATCACGACGAGCAGCGGAATGAGTACCAGCACCGCCCACGCCCCGTGGGCGAACTTCGTCACCGCCAGCACCACCAGCACAATCGCCGTCAGCAGCGCACCTAACCCATTGATGCTCAGCCCGTAGCGCCAACCCGCCTCTTTTTCGCGCAGATGGTGGATCACCATGCCGCCCTGCGAGAGCGTGAATGAAAGGAAGACGCCAATCGCGTACAGCGGCAGCATCGCAATCTCATTCGCCTGAAAAAAGGCCACCAGCCCCGCCGCAAACAGCGAGAGCATGACGATACCGTTGGAAAAGACCAGCCGGTCGCCCTGCGAGGCGAACTGACGTGGCAAAAAGCGGTCGTTGGCAAGCAGCGAGGCGAGGCGCGGAAAGTCGGCGTAGGCCGTATTGGCCGCCAGCACCAAAATAAGCGCCGTCGCGACCTGAATAATCGTGTAGACCGGGCCAATCCCAAAGACTGCACGGGCGATCTGTGAGACCACCGTCTCGTGGGTGAGATCATTCGGGAACGCATGCAGCCGATCCGACAGCCAGGTGATGCCCAGGAACATCGTGCCTAAGATGCCGACCATCCAGGCAAGCGTCGTGGCGGCGTTTTTCGCCTCGGGCTGCTTAAACGCTGGGATACCGTTCGAGATTGCTTCGACACCCGTCAGCGCGGTGCAGCCTGCGGCGAAAGCGCGTAGCACCAGCCAGAGACCAATGGCCTCACCGGGGTGCAGATCAACGGGCACCGCCTGCACAACGGGCTGTGCGCCGCCCAACAGCATCCTTGCCAACCCCCAGCCAAGCATCGCCAGGATGCTGACGATAAACACATAAGTCGGCACGGCAAACACAGCGCCGCTCTCCTTGACGCCGCGCAGGTTCGCCAGCCCCACAATTAGAATACAGAACAGCGCAATCTCGACGGCGTACTGTGCGAGCCAAGGTGCGCCCCAGTTGCCCGCCAGCGAGGTAATCGCAGCCACGCCCGCCGAGATACTGACGGCGACGGTAAGCACATAGTCAATCAGCAGGGCAGCGGCGGCGATCAGACCGGGCCACTCACCCAGATTTTCGTGCGCGACGATGTAGGCACCGCCACCATTCGGGTAGGCGTGAATGGTCTGGCGGTACGAAATGGCGATCACCAGCAGCAGAAAGGCGATCCCGCCCGCAATAGGCAGCCCCAGCCCCAGCCCCGCTGACCCCGCAAGGATGAGTACCGCAAGAATCGCCTCGGTCGCATAGGCCACCGACGAGAGCGCATCAGAAGAGAAGACCGCCAGGGCGGTGAGGTTGTTCAGCCGCTCGTGTTGCTGATGCTCCGTGGCAATTGGCTTCCCGATAAGCAGACGTTTGAACGACGAGGCCATAGCGTGTGTCACTCCTGCAACGCTTCTGAATTTTGGGAACAAAAAAACGCCGACCCGGCAGGCGGCGTAAACAGGCGACTGTCGTAGCAACGAACCTTAACGGTTCGTCGTGACTCGTCGCTGAGTGCATTTCGGTTGCTAGACGAGATCGTACCACCGGCCAAACGGTGAATCAATCGGGTCAGCGTAAAGATCGTATATAGATTTTAGGCGCACGCTACCGCCCTGGTGACCAATAGTCGCCGCTAAGCAACCACAGGCCCGCGAAGGTCAGGCCAACGACGCCGA
>CAIWXH010000253.1 GCA_903916565.1 uncultured Oscillochloris sp.
AACGGCAGCCTGCTCTCCTATCGCACCGAAAGCGGCGAGACGCCCTTTATGCTGGTTGCGGTCGAGACGGATGCTGCCGACTATCAGTTTGGGGTCTACGGCGAGAAAATGGCCGCCGGTGAGGCGCTCAACCTCTCGCTTGACACGAAGCAGGGCACGCTGAGCATTGACACTATCGACAACACCGAGGCTGGCAGCTACAGCCTAGAGGTTGCTCGCTACGACGATAAGGGCGAGCAGGTCTTCGGTGCCACCGGGGTCGCCATGGCGGCGAACGATGTGTTGTATATTGACTATCTGAAGTGGCCGGGCAACGGCAAGCCGATGGCGCTGGATGTCGATCACGGCGGCGACGGCACGGTTGACGAGACCCTTACCGTGGAAGATGTCACGGACACGTTCACCGAGTAGTCCGCCCGAGTCTCCTTGGCCCGCACCCCCTTCCCCTCGCTCTGTGAGAGCGAGGGGAAGTTTCACCCCTGGACAAGCAAGGTGCCTATGCGTCCCAAAATGCCCATGCCGCCAGCGCTCGCCCGCTGGATCGGGGCGACCCTGATCGGTGCCGGTCTGCTCGGTCTGCTCCTGAGTCTGGCGGGACTGATCTTCGTGGTCAGCGTCGGCACGGCGGCGGAAGGTGCCCTGATGCGCGAGCTCACGACGCTCGATCAGGCGCTGGCTGCCACCAGTGACGGCCTCACGGTCGCGGATAGCACGCTCGCCGATACTCGTAGGACGCTTACCGCCCTTGGCACGACCCTGGATGACGCAACCACGGCGCTTACCGCGACCATGCCGACGGTCATCGCGCTCAAAGATCTGACTGGCACGAGTCTGCCGCAGACGCTCGGCACGACCCGTCAGGCGCTCGCCTCGGCCCAAGCGACGGCGAAGGTGGTTGATGATGTCCTTCGCACCGTCGCAATGTTTGGGGTGGCGTACGACCCGGCGGTGCCGCTGAATGTGGCGCTTGGGCAAGTCGCCGACAGCCTGGGCGAACTGCCAACCACCCTGGGCGAAATGTCGGCGGGGCTGGGCACCGCGCACACACAGCTTGGGCTAGTCGCCTCAGATCTGGGCGAGGTCTCGGCAGGAGTCGCCAGCATCACCACCAGCGTAAACGCGGCGGCGACGGTGGTGGGCCACTATCAGACGGTGGTGGGCAATTTGCGCGGCGAAGTGGCGGCGGTGCGCGAGGCGGCCCCTGGCTGGATGATGCTCACGCGGGGCGGGCTGATCCTGCTGCTGATCTGGCTGGGCCTTGCTCAGATTGGCCTGCTCACCCAGGGCTGGGCGCTGCTCGCCGATAGCCGATAGCCGATAGCCGATAGCCGATAGCCGATAGCCGATAGCCGATAGCCGTCAGCCCTCCGCCCTCCGCCCTTAGCCGTCAGTCGTCCGCCCTCCGCCCGCCGCCCGCCGCCCTCAGCCCTCGGCACCTACGGCTGAACGCTCCTAATCTCGGCGATAGCCTGCTGAAGTCCGTAGAAGGCTGGGCGCGGCGACCAGTCGGCGTTGACGAGGCTGAAACTGCCCTGCTCGTTCTGCGCGTTGCCGCCCGACTCGCGCTGCAGCACGGTAAAGTTGAGGTTCCAGAGGAACATATTGCTAACCCACGGGTAGTGGTTGAAGGTGTACTGGATCGCGCCGACAATGTAGTCGCGCTGGGTCTCGAAGCTGATCTGGTTGCCGAACTCGTAGCCGGGGGTGCTGTTGGCGGTGGCCCAGCCGTACTCAGTGATCCAGACCTGATGGTCGCCCATCCCGGCTTCTTCCATCACCCGATGCTGATTCTCGATGTGACGGAAGTAGAACGATGGGTCGTCCGTCCAACCCTGGGCGCTGCTCGGCTCCGCCGGATAGAGCGTCGCGGGCGGGTTGGCCGAGCCGCCGGGGTGCAGCGCCTGCACATCGAAGTAGTCGCGGATCATGCCGCCCTTGTAGCTGTACATCGCCCGCAGATACGAGAGCGTATCCATGGCGATCCCTGGGCTGTTCGTGGCGGTCGAGGCGGGCGCACCAGCGACGACAATCATGCTCGGGTCAGCCGCCTTGATCGCGTTGTACGAGGCGGCCATCAGCTCAACAAACTGTCCAGGGTCTTCAGGGCCAATGCTCCCGCCATTCTCGTAGGCCAAATTCTGCTCGTTCCAGATCAGAATAGCCTGCACCCGCCCTCGGTAGCGCTCGGCGAGCGCGCCGGTGAAGCGTGCCAGCGTGGCCGGGTCCTCGGGCAGCCCATCGGAGCCGTTGGCGGTGTACCAGGTGGGTGAGCGGGTGACATTGATCATCAGCAGCATGCCCGCCGCGTTGACATCGGCCACAATAGTATCAAGCTCGCCCCAGAAGTAGGCACCGCTGCGATCCTCGATGTCACGCCAGTGAATCTGCTGACGGAACCACGTGGCGCCAGATTCACGCGCCTTCGCCATGGCGGTCTGGCGGTCGGTGTAGTACAGGTGGCCGACCACGCCAAAGTTCAGCTTGGTGAGCGCGAGCGGGTAGGGCAGCCCGCCGGGGCCATCGCGGGGCGCGGGGAGAGTCGGCAGGGGCGTTGTCATCGGCAGCGCTGCGGGCTGCCCGACGACGGTGGGCACGGTGGTGCCAGCCGCACCCTGCGTTGGCGCAAGCGCAAGCGTGTCCGTAAGCGGGGTCGGGACGACGAGGTTCAGCGGCCCCACTGGCACGGGCGAGCGGAGGATCTGCGCCGTGGGCACCGTAGCCGGGGGCGCAGTGGTGGTCGGTTCGGGCGCGCCGCACGCGGTGAGGAAGAAGATGATCGCCACAGCAGGCAGCAGCAGCCAGCAGCGGGAGAGCGAAAAATGCTTTTGCATGATGCACCTCGTTCGGGGTAGCTACGAACCCTAGTGTACTACCGATCTAAACGAAGTGGGGACAAGCGCCGTTACATCAACGGGTTACGACTGCATGATCGCGGGCTGATCATATCGTGAGAGGGGGCTTAGACGAGGGGTCAGGGGTCGGGGGTCAGGGGGCAGCCCGAGTACCCAGTACCGGACAGGTGCGGCCCTCGTGGCCGCCCTCCCCATCAGCCGTATTTAGACAAGGTTCGTGGATGCTTTACAGTTTGGTCACGCGCAGAGCTTGCTGCTGCGTTTGGCCTGAAACCTGAAACCAGGCACCTGAAACCTTGTCTCAGTGGACGAAGACGACCGCGAGGATGATGAGGACGATGAGCGTAAGGGCGGCGACGAGGGCGGCGACGAAGAGGCGCTCGGGGTTGAGCAGCGCCCAGTCGCCGATGAGTTCGTTGTCGAAGCCGACGAGGTAGAGGCGTTGGGGCTTTTCCTCAAGCAGAAAGTCCATCTCGGTGAGTGTGGCACTCTGGATCTTGAGACTGGCAGCGGTGAGCCGCGTATGCTCACCGGCCTCGCCAATCGCGGCGCGGAGCAACTCGGCGAGGGGCGCGACGCTGTGCCAGCGGCCCTCGTAGGGGTTGATCTCGCCGTCAAAGACCAGCTCAAGCCGCCGCTTGAGCGCGATCTGGGGCAGGTCGTCAATATCGTCGGTATTCGAGAGGAGCTTGGCCCGCCGTGCCCAGGTGAATGCCTGTTCTTCGACGAGCTTGCCAGCGCCCTGGCACTTCGGACACTTCTGCTTGCCATAGCCGTTACAGGCGGCACATGGCGAAGTGAGCGTCTCGCTGACAATGCTCTTGTCGGGGTTCGAGATTTTGTGGACTTTCTCGATGGTGCCGGTGCCCTTGCAGTCTTTGCAGAGGACGACGGTGGCGCCAGCGCACTCGGGGCAGGTGATGATCTGGGTTGAGCCGGGGATCGGCACCTCGCAGGCGACGACCGCCTCGAAGGGCGGGGCGTCGGGCACGGCGACGGCCCAAATGTCCGGCGATGCGTGGTTGCTGTTGCGGTCTTCAGGCCGATACGGACGGGTGCGCGCCTCGGTAAGGCTGCGGCTCTCGTAGAGCGTTTGTAGATCGAAGAAGTAAACGTTGTAGCTGACGATCTGCTCGGGGGTGATCAACTGGCCGAGGGCGCGGCGGCGAAAAAAGCCGTCGCGGCTCCAGCGATTGAGCTGTCGGCGGATCACGTCGCGGCGGTGCAGATCGTCGGCGCGCTTGCGGGCGCGGCTGAGAAAGTCCTTGAAGCCCTCGTCAAGCGTCGCGCCGAGCGCCGTCTCGACCGGATTGTCAAGCCACTCGGCGCTGGCCTCCCAGCGCGACTCCTCCATATCAACGGTAGCCATGTCAATTTGGCTGCGAAGCGCCTGACGGAGCGCGGCGGCAGCAGCGGCGGCGGTCTGGAAGCGCACGCTGGGGTTGGTCGCGACCATCCGGCGCACGACGCGGTCGGCGGGGGCGAGCGCTGGGTCGTGTCCAGCGAGGCTGGGCAACTCAGTGCCAGGGGCGGGCGGGATTTCGCCCGCGAGCATGTGGTAGACGACGGCGCCAAGACTGTAGACATCCAGCGCGGCGCCCGCCTCGCCTTTGGTCAGGCGCTGCTCGGGGGCCGAGTAAGGAGTCAGGTAGTCGGCCTCGTCAATGCTGCTCAGGTCGGGGGTGTCGGGGCTGGCAGCGAGGCTCAGGTTCGACAGATAGGCCAGACCTTCGGCGGCGACGAGAATATTGGCGGGCTGAACATCGCGGTGAAAGACATCCTGGCTGTGGAGGTAGTCGAGGGCGGCGGCGATCTGTGAGGCGATGCGGGCCGCCTGGAAGGCCGGCAGCGGCCCCTCGGCGAGGATGGCGCTGAGCGGGCGGGCATCGAGCTGCGGCGTGACCAAATAGTCGCCGTACTTGTCGTCGTGGCCCGCATCAATCACCGGCACGAGGTTCGGGTGGCTGAGGCGGGCGGCCAGACGGGCGGCGAGCTGAAAGCGACTGGCGGAGATCCAGTCGTGGCGGCGCAACAGGTGAATCTGGACGGGGCGGTCGAGGGTCAGGTGGCTGGCACGGTAAACCGTCGCGAGCTCCTCCTGACTTAGGCGCTCGTGCAGCTTGTAGTTGGGCAGCTCGGCTGTAGCTTCGGTGGCCCGTGGCGCGCTGCCTACGGGTGCCCGCGATGTGTTCATTGGGTGTTTGCGTGGTGGCACGCTTGTATGCGGGGCGATACGCCGCGACCTGCCCGCAGTATACCATGGGGCCACGGCGCTGCTCGTCAGTTGCCGGTAATACCTTTGTTCTGTTTATTTATGTGGCCGCTGCGTGTAGGATTTGCAACCGAGCGTGTAGACATATTTACCCGGCGCTATCCAGGCGCTGCTTATAGCAGCGCCAACCCCTCGGCCACCTACACATCAACCGCCAGCAGCAAATTCTGCCCCTCCCAGCTCAAGATACCACCCGCAAGGATGCGTACGTCGCCGTAGCCGTGCAGCGTGAGCGTCGCGGCGGCGCGGGCGCTGCGCCGCCCGCTGCGGCAGACCAGCACGATGGGCCGGTCGTGCGGCAGCTCAAGCGGGTGCGTCAGGATCTCGCCCAAGGGCAGCGAGATCGACCCAGGGATATGCCCCTGATGAAACTCACGCGGCTCACGCACATCAACAACCCGCAGCGGGGGCACCCCAACGCCGCGCAGATCTTCCCAGAGCGTGCGTGCGGCGACCGTTGGCACCGGCGCAGCGCCCAAAGGCAACAAGGGGATCGGTGGTGCCCCGCCGGGCAGCGTGCGCTTCGGCAAACTGTGGCACTGCTGAAAGGCCCGCCACTCACACTCATAGATGCAGACCGCCGGGTCAATCACCCGATAGAAGAGCGTCTCAAGCGCCACATCCTCGTGGAGAAAACAGTCGGCGCCGAGCTGCTCGTAGAAGCCGGTCTGCTGCATGCGGTGCAGCACCGGGCCGCGCACCCGCGTGAAATAGAGTTCGCCGCCCCGGTCGTGCAGGACGTGGCACACGCTTTCGAGCATCCGGATGCCGCTGATGTCGCAGTGCTGGACGCTGTGCATTCGCAGGAGCATAAAGCGCTGGCCTGGGGTCGCCGCCAGAATATCGTAGATCGCCTCCTCGATATGGTTGACGGCCCCAAAATAAAGGTCGCCCAAAATATCAACGACGACCAACTGTGGACACTGCGGGCGCTCAGGGTGGGGTGTCCAGTGCTTGAAATTATCGTCGGGCAGCACCGCCGCGACACGGGGCGCGCTGGTTCGCATTAGGTAGTAGCCGAGCGACATCAGTACGCCGATCATAATCGCGAACTGGAGCGGCAGCAGCAGCGTGGCGAGAAACGTGACGGCCATAATCAGCGCGTCGCCGGGGGCGCCCCGCCAGATGCGCTGCATCGTCTTGAGGTCAACCATACTCCATGCGGTCACGGTAAGCGCCCCGGCGAGGACGGCGCGGGGGATGGCGGCGATCAGCGGCGCAAAGGCGAAGGTCGCCAGCAGCACGAAGCCCCCCGAGAAAAGGTTGCCCAGCGCCGTCTTCGCGCCGGACTGGTAGCTGAGGGCCGAGCGGTTGAACGAGCCAGAGCAGGGGTAGCCGCTGAAGATTCCGGCGGCGAGATTGGCTAAACCCTGGCCGACAAACTCCTGGTTGCTGTCAAGGCGTTGGCGCGAGTAGCCAGCGACGGCCCGCGCAATGGCGACCGCTTCGACCAGGCCAATCAGCGCAATCGCCAGGGCGCCGTTCGCCAAATGCCCAATCAGCGCAAGGTCGAAGATCGGCAAGTTCGCCACTGGCGGCAGCCCCACGGGCAGCGCACCGAGCACGCGCACCCCTTGCGCCTCAAGCGCCAGCACCCACGCCAGCACGCTGCCGACCACCACGCCCGCCAACACCGCAGGCACCTGCCGCGTCACGCGGGGCCACAGGGCGATCAAGGTCGTCGTGCCCAGACCCAAGACAAGCGAGGGCAGATGCACCACCTCAAGCTGGCGCACGGCGCTTGCCACGGTGCCCAGCAAGCCTTCGGTGGGCGCAATCGTGAGCCGCAGCAGCGGCCCGATCTGATTCGACATGATCAGAATACCCGCGCCCGCCGTGAAACCGACCGCCACCGAGTCAGAGACAAAGTTGACTAAGACCCCCAGGCGGGCGAGGCCCATTAGTAGCCTCATCAGCCCCGCCATCACCGCGACCAGGCCAGCGGCGGTCACAAACTCGGGCGAGCCAACCACAAAAAGCGGCGCAATCACCGAGAGGGTCAAGATCGAGGCGGTGTTGGTCGGCCCGCTGTGCAAGTGGCTCGACGAACCCCAAAGCGCCCCGACCACTGCCGCGACCACCGCCGAATAGAGGCCCATCGCCGGAGGCAACCCAGCCAACAGTGAGAAGGCCAGCGCCTGCGGCACCAGCACCAGGCCCACCGTCACGCCCGCCAAAAGATCGGCGCCCAGCGCGGCACGCGAATAGGCGCGCAGCAACCTGACGGGCTGTGTCAGCAGCATCGGCACGGCGCGAAAGTACTCCAGCATCGGCGTTCTCGTCCCTCTACGGCGCAGCTCATTGTGGGTGAAGTGTGGGTGAACCGTACACCGGGGCCGGAACTGTGTCAAGCGCGTGCATTATGCGGGGCAGGTTTCACGAAGCGCACGCGGCAGGTTTCACGAAGCCCACGAAGGGCACGAAGGCCGCAATGTTTTGGCTTAGACCATTACGCACAAGTTAAGGAATTCGTCGCGGTGTCAAGGGCCAAACTGTTCACAAACCCGCCCGCCCGGTGGCTGAAGCCACGGGCTACGGGTGACGAAGGCCGCCTGCGCGGCCTTGCTGCGCCTGCAAAGGCAGGCTTCGCACCTCCAGAGCCGGGGACTTTAGTCCCCCGGCGGCATGGTGGTGGTGTGCATTCACTCGACGGACATGCGCGGCAGGTTTCACGAAGCGCACGAAGCGCACGAAGCCCACACCACGCGCCACAACGCAGCGTTGTGGTACACTCTCGCACGAAGCTTCGCACAGCGAGGGTGTGGGCAGATGGCGCAATGCAGCGCGGCCTTGAAGCAATAGGATGCTCTACCGATGCCCAAGACCCTGCGTTTCACGCGGCAACACGGTTGGCTGCTGCTCGTCCTTTTGGCGCTGCTGCTCGCCCTCTGCTGCGTAGCCCAGGCGACCCCCAGCCTTTCCGCTGCGCCCAAGACTGCCCAGAACTTACCCGCTCGCAGCGGGTCTATGGTGTACCTGGCGAACCGGCCCGGCGCGACGATTGAGCCATTTGTGCGCCCCGAGTTGGCGCGGCGGCTTGCGGCGCTGCGCCCGACGATTCTGGCCGCCGCCCGCCGCCACAATCGGCCCGCGCTGTCAGGCATGCGCGACACCGAGTTCGCCGCCGTGATCGCCGTGGTGATCTATAACGAGAACTTCGGCTGGCTGGAGGACGACATCGCGCCGCTGCGCGTCTTCACCCCGCTCTACCAGGATCTCCAGCGTCAGGCCAACGAGCAAGTGCCCGGCAGCAACTTCAGCGTCTGGCCCACCAACTTGCGGCCCTCGGTGGCGCTCGAAATCCTTGAGCAACAATTACCCCTGGCCGACACCAGGGTGATCAGCGTGCCGGTGACGGTTGAGGGCAGCCGCATCGATCCACATGCCTATAAGAGTCGCGAGGCGCTGTTTGCGGCGCTCACGAACGAGATCAGCCAAGACGACTTGGCCGTCGCCTACCTCGCCGCTAATCTTGAGCGCGGCATCCTGCGTGCGGCCAGCGACGGCATGCCGGTGAGCTGGCGAACGCTGGCGGCGTGGCATAATCAGGGGCTGGTTGACCCGCGCCTCATTCGCGCCAACCCGACGGCCCGCGATTATGTGCGACGGGCCTCGGCCTACCTGCCTCTGGCACGGGCGCTCGTTGCCCCTGACGCACCCCGCCACCAGTTCATCAATATGGAGTGGATGTAGCCTATGCCTACGCGCCGCGCCACCCTCTTTGTGACCTGCATCGTTGATCAGATCTACCCCACGGTCGGCCAGGCCACCGTCGCGCTGCTCGAAGGTCAGGGCGTCAAGGTCAGTGTGCCACGCGGCCTGACCTGCTGCGGGCAAATGGCCTTCAACGCGGGCTTTCGCGACGAAGCCTACGCCGTGGCGGGTCGCACCATCGAAGTGCTGCGCGGCCAAGGTGATGTCGTGCTGCCCTCCGGCTCGTGCGCGACGATGATCCGCCATCTCTACCGCGAATTGTTCGCCCATAGCCCCTACGCTGGCCCCGCCGCCGATCTGGCCGCACGCACCTACGAGCTTACCGAGTACCTCGTTGATGTGCTGGGCGTGACCGAGCTGGGCGCCAGCTTCAGCGGGCGGCTGACCTACCACGATGCGTGCCACGGCCTACGCTTCCTTGGCGTGCAGCGCCAGGCCCGCGCCCTGCTCGCGCAGGTGCGCGACGCCGAGGTGGTGCCCCTAACTGGCAGCGCCGAGTGCTGCGGCTTCGGCGGGCTGTTCGCGCTCAAGCAGCACGGCATCTCCGAGGCGATGCTGGCCCGTAAGCTGGATGATCTGGCGGGCACCGAGGCCGACCTGCTCGTCACCGGCGACGCCTCGTGTATGACCCAGATCGCCGGTGGCCTGTCGCGCCGGGGCGCGAAGCTGCGGGTGCGCCACATCGCCGAGCTGCTTGCCAATCTGGTTGAGGCGCGGGCGTAGGGGCGAGTGCGGCGTAGGCATGGCAGTTGCAACGTCGCCTTTTGTCCCTCACCCCCGGCCCCTCTCCCTTACGGGGAGAGGGGAGATTCCACAACAGGATGCGTTCGGCTCCCCCTCTCCCGCTCAGGGAGAGGGGGTTGGGGCGTGAGGGCTGGCGCGGCAACCGGACGTTGCATCAGCCCTGCCCTTACAAGGCAAGGGCACGCCCCTATGCTACACTTAGCGTCAGCCTCCCCAGCGCAAGCGAGCCGACGCCTATGAGTCCCCAGCCCCTCCCGTTCTATGATCGGGTCGAGACCGCCCTGCACGACGAGTCGCTGAAGACGGCGCTTGCGCGTGCGACCACACGCTTTATCGGCAACCGCGCCGGGGCCATCGGTGCGCTAAGCGATGAGGCCGCCCTGCGCGACCAGGCCCGCGCCATTCGCGCTGGCGCCCTCAGCCGCCTCGATGAACTGCTGGTGCGCCTCGCCGACCAGGTCGAGGCCCGTGGCGGCCACGTCTGCTGGGCCTCCGACGCCGAGGAGGCCCGCCGCTACATTGTCGAGCTGGCGCAGGCCCGTGGCGTCAAGCGCATCGTCAAGTCCAAGTCCATGGCCTCCGAGGAGATCCACCTCAACGCGGCGCTTGAGCAGGCCAGCATCGAGGTGGTCGAGACGGATCTGGGCGAGTATATCATCCAGCTTGCGGGCGAGACGCCCTCGCACATCATTGCGCCCGCCATTCATAAGACCCGCGAGCAGGTCAGCGCGCTGTTTGAGCAGCACCTGGGCATGACGCCGACCACCGAGGTGCCGCCAATGGTGCGCGCCGCCCGCGAGGCGCTGCGCCAGCGCTTTCTGCGCGCCGACATGGGCATCAGCGGGGTGAATTTTGGGGTCGCCGACGAGGGCGCGGTAGTCGTGGTTGAGAATGAGGGCAACGCTCGCCTCACCACCAGCGTGCCGCGCATCCACGTCGCGCTAATGGGCATCGAGCGCATCGTCGCGAGTCTCGACGACCTGGGCGTGCTGCTCCAGGTGCTCGCCCGCTCGGCCACGGGCCAAAAGCTGAGCGTCTACACCAGCCTGATCAGCGGCCCCGCCCGCCCCGATGAGGCCGACGGCCCTGAAGAGTTTCACCTCGTCATGCTCGACAACGGGCGCTCCAAGATCCTTGGCGGCCCCTACGCCGAGGCGCTGCTGTGTATTCGCTGCGGTGCCTGCCTCAACGCCTGCCCCGTCTACCAGGCCATCGGCGGCCACGCCTACGGCGGCGTCTACGCAGGGCCAATCGGCGCCATTTTGACGCCGCTGCTCCAGCCCGATTTTCCCGACGCGCACCTGCTGCCCCAGGCCAGTTCGCTCTGCGGCGCGTGCCAAGAAGTCTGCCCGGTACGCATTGCCATTCCCGATCTGCTGCTGCGCCTACGCGCCGCTGCGGTGAAAGCGGGCAAGACGCACCCCGTCGAACGCGCCGCCATGCAGGGCTACACCGCGCTGATGAACAGCCCGGCCCTCTTTCGCACTGGCGGCGCCATCGGGCGGCTCGGCTCACGCCTGCTGGGGCGCAAGGGGCGCATCAGACACTTGCCGCCGCCCATGAGCCTTTGGACCCAGGCCAGGGATTTCCCGGCGTTACCCAAGCAGAGTTTCAGCGCATGGTGGGAGGAGCGGGAGCACGATGGACACCAGGGTTGAGTTTCGCATCTGGGTGATTGACGACACGCCCGCCAATCTTACGATGATCGAGCGCAGCTTTCCGCCTGCGGTTCAGGCCAGCAGTGAGATTCGTTCCTTCCTCAAGGCCCGTGAGGCGCTGGCGCATTTCGATGCGCTCGTCGGCACGGCCCCTGAGCAACTGCCCGACTTCATTTTGCTGGATTACTTTCTGGATCGGATGTACGGCCATCAGCTCCTCGACCATTTTCTTGAGCAGTATCGGGCCAGCGAGCATCCCCCTGCAGTCATCATCGCCCACTCTAGCATGGACGAGGCGAATCTCATGCTGGTTGAGCGTGGGGCCGATTGCGCCCTGGAAAAGCGCAAAGACTCCCCTGAATCAAGCGCCGTGGCCCGCGCCTTTCGCTCGCTTGACGCCATGCGCTGGTTCAAGCAGCACCGTCGCCCGCAGCCCGAAGCGTAAGCCAAGGTTTCAGGGGCTAGGTTTCAGGTGTCAGGCCGAGCGTAGCCGCAAACAAGGTTTCAGGGGCTAGGTTTCAGGTGTCAGGCCGAGCGTAGCCGCAAACAAGGTTTCAGGGGCTAGGTTTCAGGTGTCAGGCCGAGCAACTAGCCCGCGTAGGCGGGCTTCGCAGATCAAGAGCCGGGGACTTCAGTCCCCCGGCGGGCGAAGGAGACAGCGATGGTTGAAGTGCAGACCGAGACGACCCCGACCGTGCGCCGCTTCACGGTGGACGATTACTACCGTATGGGCGAGGCGGGCATCATCAAGGTGGAGGATCGCGTCGAACTGCTTGACGGGGAGATTATCCAGATGAGTCCCATTGGCCCACTGCACGCCGCGATTGTGGCACGTCTACACGATCTTCTGAGCCAAAACGTCCGTGGGCTACATTTCGTACGCTCCCAAAGCCCCATTCACCTCTCCGACCACAGCGAGCCGCAGCCCGACATCGCCGTGCTGCGCCACCGCGATGACTATTACGCCAGCGCTCACCCCGGCCCCGCCGACATTCTGCTGCTGATTGAAGTCTCCGACGCCACGCTTGCCTACGACCGCAACGTGAAGCTGCCACACTACGCCGAGGCGGGCATCCCCGAAGTCTGGATTGTTGACGTGGGTGCCCAGGTGATCGAGCAGTACGCACAGCTCATCCAGGGTGTGTATACGCAACTGCACAAAGTCCTCTTTGGGCACACGCTGACCGCCACGAGTCTCCCCGAGATCAGCCTGACGACGGATCAGGTCTTCTAGCGCGTCTAGCAATCCTACACCGCCCGGTCTGCGCGGCCTAAACTAGCCCGCGTAGGCGGGCTTCGTAACCGTAGCCGGGGACTTCAGTCCCCCGGCAACCCCGACGCTCTGAAGGAGACCACCCCATTGCTCACCGCGCTCCAAACCTTCGCCGCCGCCGTCACCAGCAAGTTCGCCCAACTGGTCAAGGCGAACCCCGAAGACCAACTCAAGGGGCCAGTCAGCGCCGCTATGCAGGCCGCAGGCAGCGCGTTAGGCGGCATGAAAATCGAGGTCGTCACCGAAGTTCAACTGGCTGAGCTTGGCGCTCGCCCCGATATGGGCGTAACCGTCGCTGGTCTGCTGACCGGCTACATCGAGCTAAAGGC